>CAXUIA010000088.1:3933-8477 GCA_964250835.1 uncultured Acetobacteraceae bacterium
CGGTCCGCCGCTATGGCGTGCCGGCCGGGTGGGCGGTCGTGGCGGAGGCTTCCTCTCCTGCCCTGCTCGACGGCGTATCGGCGGAGGCGGGCGAGCTGGTGACGTTTGAGGGACGGCGTCGCACGGTCGAGCTGGCCGAGGATGGCCGGGCGGTGCAGCTCACGCTGATCGAGGGGCTGTTCACCGGCGCGTCCGGCAGTTGGGCTTCTTGCCGGTTGATGCTGGAGGGAGACGATCGTGCGGCCGCACGGGTCGCGATGGCGCTGGCCGAGACGGTTGCATTGTCGATACCGGCGGGTGGCTGGGGCGAGGAGGCGATCCGCCGCGCGCAAGGTGGAGAGGCGGACGCGAGGGGGCCCGCGCTGGTGTCGCGCGAGGCAACGGTTGATGAGGCGATCCGGTCGGTGCTGGGAGAGCTTGCGTTGGTGATTGCACGCTGGTCGCCTGGAGCCGCGCGCGGAACAACGCCCGAAGCCGTGCATCAGATGCGCGTTGCGATCCGTCGGCTGCGGTCGGCGATGCTGGTGTTCAAGCGGCCGCTCGGCGGAACGCTCGACGTGCTGCGCGGGCCGCTCACGGAGCTTGCCTCAGCGCTCGGCGCGGCACGCGACTGGGACGTGTTTCTGGGTGGACCGGCGGCCGAGGTGGCGCGCGCGATGGCGGGCGACGGGCGGATCGCGTCGTTGGTGACGGAGGCGGAACGGTCGCGTGCTTCAGCCTATGATGCGTTGCGCCGGCGGCTCGCGGCACCGTCGACACGCAGGCTGCTGCTTCGGCTGGCGCTGCTGCCGTTCCTGGCCCCCTGGGAGGAAGGGACGGATGTCTCATCGACGGAGATCAGGGCGATGAAGGTCCGCCTCTTCGCGCCTGCCATCCTGGACCGGCGCTACAAACGGATGATCGGCGGGGCGCATGATGTCGCGGGCCTGCCGCTCGAGGCGCTTCACAGTACACGCAAGTCGGGCAAGAAGCTTCGCTATGCGCTCGAGTTCTTTTCGCCCGTGCTGCCGCGCCGCGACGTGCGCCGGCTGTCGCGCCGGCTGGCGCGGGCGCAGGCCGAGCTGGGCGCGATCAACGACACCGAGACGGGGGCGGCGCTGCTGGCCGGACTGACACGCGGTGGGCGTCACGAGTTCGCCTCGGGCGCGGTGCTGGGCTGGTTGAGCGCGCGGGCGATCCACGCGCGAGCGCCGCTTGCCGACACCTGGTCGCGGCTGCGACGACAGGATCGGTTCTGGCGCCGCCTTCAAGTTGCGGAGAGTTGATCACAGGGTTACGTCGGCATAAGCGCGGAACGCGCCGGGAGTGGACGAGATGGATAGCGAGGCGGCTTCGATCACCCTGACGGTCAATGGACGCACGGTGGCGCTTCCCGTACGTGCGGGAACGGTGGGGCCGTCAGTCGCCGACATCAGGACACTCTACTCAGAAACCGGGCTGTTCACGTTCGATCCGGGCTATGGCGGGACGGCGGCGACTGAGAGCGCCATCACCTACATCGACGGCGACGAGGGCGTGCTGCTGTACGGCGGCTACCCGATCGAGCAGCTTGCCGAGCGGGCCACGTTTTCGCAGGTCACCTACCTGTTGCTGAACCGGGAGATGCCGGACGAGCAGGCGCATGAGGCGTTCAAGCGCGACCTCAAGCAGCACGCGATGGTGCCGGAAGAACTGCGGCACATCATGCACGGGTTCCGCACCGATGCGCATCCGATGGCGATGATCTGCGCAGGGCTTGCGGCACTGGCGGGATTTTACCACGGCGGTCTCGACCTGCATGACGACGTTCAACTTCGGCTGGCGTCGGTCCGCTTGATCGCCAAGATGCCGACGATCGCGGCCTGGGCCTACAAGCACATCGTGGGCGAACCGCTGGTCTATCCACGATCGGATTTGAGCTACGCGGATAATTTTCTGCACATGATGTTCGCCTTGCCGATCGAGCCCTACACGGTCAACCCGGTGCTGAGCCGGGCGATGGACAGGATCCTGATCCTGCACGCGGATCACGAGCAGAACGCGTCGACCAGCACGGTCCGGATGGTGGGCTCGACGGGAGCCGATCCGTATGCGTCGCTCGCCGCGGGAGTGGCCGCACTCTGGGGGCCGGCGCATGGCGGAGCGAATGAGGCGGTGCTGAAGATGCTCGGCGAGATCGGGCACAAGGAGAACATCCCGCCTTTCATCGCCAAGGTGAAGGACAAACACTCGGGCGTGCGGCTGATGGGGTTCGGGCATCGGGTTTATAAGAACTTCGACCCGCGCGCGAAGATCATGCAGGCGACCTGTCATGAGGTGCTGCACGAGCTGGGGATTGAGGATCCGCTGCTTGAGATGGCGATCGAGATGGAGCGGATCGCGCTGGAGGACCCTTACTTCATCGAGCGGAAGCTTTACCCCAACGTTGATTTCTATTCAGGGATCATCCTGAAGGCGATGGGCATCCCCACCTGCATGTTCACCGCTCTGTTCGCGGTGGCGCGGACGTCAGGATGGATCAGTCATTGGATGGAAATGAACCGCGACCCGCTGGCCCGGATCGGCCGGCCGCGTCAGCTTTATACGGGCAGCGCGCGACGCGACCTCCCGTAGACCAGACGGACCCCTGGGCGGAGCCGGCACCGGCCGCGCCGCAGCGGCAGGGCTCGCGGTGGTCGCGGTGGCTGGTGGTCGGGTTCGGCGGGCTCAAGTTCTCCAAGGTGCTGCTGTCGGGCGGCACGATGGTGTTCGCGATCGTGGTCTATGCTGCGATCTGGGGCTGGCGGTTCGCCGTAGGGTTTGTGGGCCTGCTCTTCATCCACGAACTCGGGCACGTGCTGGCGGCCTCCCAGCGTGGCGTGCCGGTGAGGCTGCCGGCGATCATCCCGTTCGTTGGGGCTTGGATGTCCATCCAGGGCCGGATCCCCAACGCGGAGACCGAGGCCTATATCGGGTATGCAGGTCCGTTCGTTGGCTCACTTGCAAGCTTCGCGGTCTACTTTTGGGGCCAGCACACGAGTGATCCCATGCTGCTCGCGATCGCGTATTCGGGGTTCATTCTGAACCTGTTCAACCTCTTGCCGCTCTCGCCGCTGGATGGCGGCCGGATCACAGCGGTGATGAGCCCGCGCGTTTGGCTGATCGGCGTGCCGATGCTGCTCGGCCTAATGCTTTGGAAGCCGAGCCCGATCCTGTTCATCATCGCGCTGCTGGCGTTTCCGCAGGTGGTGCGCGCTTGGCGGTATGATCCGACGGCGCGGGAGAACGTCGCGTATTACGGAGTGCCGATGGCGGTCCGTGTAGAGTATGCGGTGCTGTATCTAGGCCTGGCGGCGCTGCTCGCGATTGTGAGCTACGAGGTTCACGCGCAGCTGAGCACAGTCGTTGCCGGATTAAGGGCCTAACCGAGCGGGTCCGGGGCGGCGCGCCTCAGCGGGGTTCGGGGCAGAGCCCCGCCTTGCTCATCATCTCCGCAGTCGCAGCCGTCCGTCGGGTCTTTTGATGCGCGCACGACGTGATGATCGATCCACTCCGAGACCAGCCGACGCGCCTCGCTCAGCGACGCTTCCGGATGGTGGATTCGATACAGGGTCGTGCAAGCGTAAAAGGCCTGCACGTCCTCGGTGCCCAAGCCGCGCAGTTCGCGGTAGGCGGTAACGACCGCCCGCTCGCAACGGCGACCGATGACGCTCAGCTCCCTGCCCAACTTCCTGTCCTTCTTGCGGCGCGCGCATTGCACGATATGGCACGAAGGTGCGAAGGGGCAACCGGCCCACGCTTGCGGTGCGGCAGCGGCGGTGCTCAGTGGGTGCCGTCGCCCGAGCCCGAGAGAGATCGATGCCGAGTTCGAACCGGAAGACCAGCCGCGCTACCGAGTGGGACCGCGACGCCGCGATGACGACGGCCAAACTGTTGCTGGAGATCAAGGCGATCAACTTTCGCCCGGAGGATCCCTACACGCTCACGTCGGGGTGGAAGTCGCCGGTCTATATCGACTGCCGGCGGATCATCTACTTCCCCAGAGCGCGCGCGAAGATCATCGAGCTCGGCACGGAAAAGATCGGCCGGCACGTCGGCTACGAGACCATCGAGGCGGTGGTGGGGGGCGAGACGGCCGGCATCCCGTTCGCGGCCTGGATGGCGGACCGGATGATGGCGCCGATGGCCTACGTGCGGAAGAAGCCGAAAGGGTTTGGACGCAACGCGTTGATCGAGGGCGCGGTGCCGGAAGGCATGCGCACGCTGCTGGTCGAGGACCTGACGACGGACGGTGCATCCAAGGTTCAGTTCGCGCGTGCGTTGCGGGACGCTGGCGTGATCATCAACCATGCGTTCGTGGTGTTCTTCTATGGCGTGTTTCCGGGGGGGTTCTCGACGCTGGCCGAGATGGACATCGAGCTGCACGCGCTGTGCACCTGGTGGGACGTGCTGGAGGCGTGCTCGGACCGGCCGTATTTCAGCGAAGAGGCGGCGGCTGAAGTGCGCCGCTTCCTGGAGGATCCGGTGGGCTGGTCGGGGCGGCATGGCGGCGTGGCGAGCGCCGCGGACGCCGCCGAGCGCAAGGC
>CAXUIA010000088.1:8487-8881 GCA_964250835.1 uncultured Acetobacteraceae bacterium
GTCACCTACGTGGCGGATCACGCGTTCTATCCTTATGGGCGGCGGTCGGATGCCGAGCTCGTGGAACGGCTGGTCGGGCTGGTGGAACGCGCGGTCGAGGAGGTCGGCCCGGAACTGGTGGTGATCGCGTGCAACACGGCGAGCACCATTGCGCTCTCGGCGTTGCGCGCGCGTTTTGCGCTGCCGTTCGTGGGCACGGTGCCGCCGGTCAAATGGGCTGCGTCGTTAAGCCGGACGCGTACGATCGGGCTGCTGGCGACGGAGGCGACGGTGGGGCGCGCCTACGTGCGCGACTTGCAGGAGCGTTTCGCGCCCGACTGCCGGCTGTTGCCGTATGGGGCGCGCACGTTGGCGGACTTGGCGGAGGCGCGCTTTGTCGGGCGGCCGGTGGCGG
>CAXUIA010000089.1:0-5856 GCA_964250835.1 uncultured Acetobacteraceae bacterium
GCTCATACAGTTGATCGGGCGACGCATCAGCCGACGCGATCAGCTTCACCCGTGCCTCATACAGTGCGTCGATCAGCACGATGAAGCGCCGTGCCAGGTCGAAATTGTCGGGCCCCAGCCGCGGCACATGATCGATCATCACGGTCGCGTAGCGCCGTGCCACCTCAAGATAGTCGCCAGCGCCGAGCGCCCGCGCGCACAACGCATCGAAATCGAAACGCGCCACGCCGCCGGCCGCAAGCGGCACCGTCAGGCGGCGGCCATGCACCGTCAAAACCGCTGAGCGCGGCACTTCGCCTTCCGTCAGGAGAGCAAACGCATTGTCGAGCGCCTGGTCCGCCCAGCGGTCCGCCGGCACCAGCCAGCTCGTGCCGATCGTCACGCGCCGCCGCCGGTAATCGCGCTCGGAGGCGAGCTCGACCGTGTCCATCTCACGCTGCAGCACCGCGATGAACGGCTTGAACGCGTCTGCGCCTGGTTTGTCCTGGAACAGACGCGCTGGCGGTGTGTTCGACGTCGCCACCGCCACCACGCCGCGTGCGAACAGCGCTTCGAACAGCCGGCCCAGGATCAGCGCGTCGGCGATGTCATTGATCTGGAACTCATCGAAACACAGCAGGATCGCGTCACGCGCAATCGCCTCAGCGAGCGGCGGGATCGGGTCGGACATGTCGGGACGATCGCGCTTGAGCGCATGGAGGCGGGCATGCGCGTCCTGCATGAATCGGTGAAAGTGGATCCGCTGCTTGGCGTCGATCGGCGCCAGCTCGAAAAACAGGTCCATCAGCATCGACTTGCCGCGCCCGACCTCGCCTACGAGGTAGACACCACGCGGCCGTGCGGGCAGTGCCTTGCCGCGCAGCCGATCCAACCACCCGCGCGCGGCCGGCGGCTGATAGCCGTCAAGTTCAGTCCAGAGCCGGTCGAGCCGAGTCGCCGCGCGCTGTTGTTCCGGGTCGCCCACCAGTGCCCCGCTCGCGACGCGCTGCCGCCAGAGTGCCAGCGGTCCCGACGCGCCGCCGCCTCTGTGGGGCACGCCCACGGGCGTTGCGGGATGAAGGGTGTCCATGAGCCGCGCTCGATAGAACCTCCCGCTGGTGGCGTAAACCGATCGATGAGGAAGCCGATCAAGCGTTCGCGAGCGGTGTAACCATTTCAACGAGTTGTGCATTGTTGTGGTAGTTGCGTCTCTACAAGATCGGACGGATCGGATGAGGAAGTCACTCGCAGTAATCGCGTTAACCCTGGCGGTCCCTCTGGCCGGCGCGCATGCGTCAGACTTGCGCATGACTGTGGAGCCGCCCCACTTCACTTGCGACGGCGCACAGAAAACCTTTTCTCGTGTGGCATTTCGACCCGATGATGTTGCCACCGCGCCGCTGCCCTGCTGCAACGGCAAGATCGGCTGCGCGCAGTTCCTGTCGACCAACACAATTATCCGACAGGCTCATCAATGGCACGGCTGAGGCTTGCGGACACAGCGCCTCGGGTCTAACCCGCCGGGCATGGACCCGAACACCCTTCTCGACTACGCCAAGCTGCGCGATGTTCCGACGTCCACCGTTCCGTTTCAGCACGTGGTCTGCCCTCAGTTCGTCTTGCCAGACGCGCTCTCGCGCGTCGTCGCCAGCCTCCCCGCAATGTCGAGCGGCGGCTCATTCCCGCCGAGCGCACTCCGTCTTGGCGGTGAAGCGCGCGCGTTGGTGGAGGAACTCGAAGGTCCGAGGTTCCGTCAGGCCGTCGCCACCAAATTCGACCTGGATCTGCTCGACGCCCCTACGATGCTGACCATTCGCGGACGCACGCGTCCGACCGACGGCCGGATCCACTGCGACAGCACGGCCAAACGTGTCACGATCTTGCTCTACCTCAACCCCGACTCGGAAGCTTGGGCCAAGCGTGAGGGCTGCCTTCGCCTGCTCCGCTCACCGAACGACCTCGACGACTATGCGGTCGAAGTTCCGCCGGTGAACGGCACCTTGCTGATCTTTCCCAACGGCCCAACCACCTGGCACGGCCACAAGACCTATGTCGGCCCGCGTTATGCAATCCAATTGAACTACATGGCCAACGACGCCAAAGCCCGTGCCGAAATCCGTCGCCACAAGATTTCCGCTCTCTTCAAGCGGTTCGCGTCCGCGGCCTAGGCGGCCAGTGCTCACCTGGGCGACGATCGTCATGTCGGTTTTTCTGGCAAGAAGAAGTCGTGGATTTGGCGGCAGTTCTCGCGCTGGCGCTGACCGGTTCCGCAGATGCATTTATCCCTGACTTCGCCAGGAGCGGCCCGCATGACCCTCCGAATGCCACCGCGCACGATCTTCCGGTCTGCAGGCGCAACCGCCGGCGTCATTCTTCCGTAATCGGCGCCCACTCCCGCCCGTCTCGCGCCAGCAACGCCGCCGACCCGTCCGGCCCCACGCTCCCCGCCTGATAGAGCTCAACCGCCGGCGGCGCGGCTAGCGCCGGATCCACCACCGCCCAGGCCGCGTCGATGTTGTCCGCCCGCTGGAACAATGTCGCATCGCCGATCAGGCAATCGTAAATCAGTGTCTCGTAACCCACATTCGGCGCCTGCTCGAACGCGTCTTCGTAGCGAAAGCTCATCGAAACGCCCGAGAGATCCATCTTCGGGCCCGGGATCTTGGCCGAGATCCCAAGCGTGATCCCCTGCGTAGGCTGGATGTTGATCGAAAGATTGTTGGGCGTCAGCTTATCGACCGGCGTGTCGCGGAACATCGCATACGGAGCCTGCCGGAAATGCACCACAACCTCCGTCCGGCGTCCCGACATGCACTTTCCCGTCCGCAGGTAGAACGGCACGCCCGACCACCGGAAACTATCCGCCTCCAGCTTCAGCGCGATGTAGGTCTCGGTCTGGCTGTGTGCGTCCACACCGGGACTTTCGCGATAGCCCGCGACCTGCCGCCCGCCGACTGTACCCGCCGTATACTGCCCACGCACCACGTTCGACGGCTTCACCGGATGCAGGCTCTCGAAGAAGTTCTGCTTCATCGTCCGCACGCTTTCCGCGTCAAACGAGTTCGGCGGCTCCATCGTCACCATCGACAAGAGCGTGAACAGATGGTTTGGCACCATGTCGCGCAGTGCCCCGGTGGGCTCATAGAACGCACCGCGCTGCTCCACGCCTACTGTTTCGGCCGCCGTCACCTCAATGTGATCGATATACTCTCGCCGCCAGAGCGGCTCGAAGATGCCGTTGCCAAAACGGAAGGCAAGGATGTTCTGCACCGTTTCCTTGCCGAGGAAATGATCGATCCGGTAGATCTGGCTTTCATCTGCCACCGCGAGAAGCTTCGCGTTCAGCGCCTTTGAGCTCGCGAGATCCGACCCGAACGGCTTTTCCACCACCAGCCGGCGAAACTGACCGTCCGCCTGCGCCAGCAGCCCCGCCTTGCCGATCTGCTCGGCGACCACAGAGAAAAACCGCGCCGCGACCGCGCAGTAAAACACCGCATTCCCGTTCACACGCGACTTCAGCTTTGCCACGTCGTCATCGTTGGTGAAATCAGCCTGCACGTACGAGATGCGTGAGGCGAGCCAATCCCAGTTCGCCTCGTCGATCTCCGGCGTGTAGAACTCGGCCGTCGGATCGGTGGTAAACTCCCCCATCGTCTTGCGTAGTTCGTTTCGGAACGGCTCGTCCGATCCCTCCACACGATCGACCGCGATCATCTTGAAATCATCCGGCAGCAGATGGGCGCCGCTCAGATTGTAGAACGACGGGATCAGCAGCCGTTTCGTCAGGTCGCCATGCGCGCCGAAGATAACAAACGTGCAGGACGGTGCCTTCTCCGCCGCCGCTGGCGAGACAAGCTTATGGTTGCTGGACGGTTTCATCGTCGCGCTCATCGCAACTCTCCCGAGGACGACGCCTCGACGCGCAGTTCCAAGCTTGGTTCCTTCTCGACGGCGCCGGCAAGGTCGGGCAGGCCGGCTCGTGATCCGGAAACGCTTTGGCGATCTTGCGCTTCGGCGTCGCCACCTAACCGGACTGATTGATCGTGTAGTCAGCCATCGCAGACCAGTCCCTGTCGCCCATTCCGGCATCAACGGCTTCGCCCATGCGGCCGCGCACCGCGTCCAGCATCGGCAGCCGCTTGCCGGCGGAGGCGGCCGCCTGGGTCGCCAACCGGAGATCCTTCAGGCCAAGATGCGCCTTGAAGCCTGGCTCGTAGCGGTTGCTGGCAATGTTGGCGCTGTAGGTCTGATACGAGCGGCTACCGAACAGCGTGCCGAGGATCAGTTCGAAGAAGATGTCCCTGCCAACCCCATTGCTTTCGGTCACCACAACCGCCTCGGCCATGGCTTCGATCGCCATCGTAATCATCATGTTGGCGGCGATCTTCGCCGCATTGGCCTGCGCCGGCTCGTTGCCCATCGGCCAGATCCGTTGTCCCAAGACCTCCAGCAATGGTTGAACCTTGTTGATTGCGTTCTCCGGGCCGGCAGCAAGGATGTTAAGCGCTCCTTTGGCCGCTGCGTCCGGCCGTCCGAGCACGGCCGCCGACACGTAGCCAATGCCGGCTTGCTCGTGCGCCGCTTGCAACTCGCGCGCAAACGCCACGGAGATGGTCGACATCACGACGTGAACCTTGCCCTCGCGCCCGCGTCGCAGCACGCCCGGCTCGAGCAGCACCGCACGTATGGCGTCGTCGTCGGAGAGCATCGTCAGAACGACCTCCGCATCGAACGCGTCGTCGGCGGAGTTGACGGTGCGCACGCCGTGCGCACTTGGTCGTCCCGAGCGGTTCCACGCGCGCACATCGTGGCCGGCCTTGGCGAGATTGGCCGCCATCGCTGTTCCCATCGCGCCCAATCCAATAAATCCAACGTCCATCATGACGCTCCTTGTGTTAGTCGCGTCCGCGCGTCCCGCGGCCAGGCCAATACCGCAAGCCGCTGCCGCTCCTCACGGCCGCGCTAGAAAATCGATCACCGCCCTGTTCAGGGCATCGGGGCATTCCTCCGGCAGCCAATGGCCGCCGGCAAGCACCAGGCTTTCGACGCTGCTGGCGTAGCGCCGGACCAGCTCGGCCTGCATCTCTCCAAAGCCGCCGTGACCGCCGCCGCCGATCGCAAGCACGGGCATCGTCAGCGTCGTCCGCGCCAGCGCCTCGTTCCGCCGCGCCGTTTCGGTCAGCGCGCGGTAATACTCAAAGCTCGCGTTCAGCGACCCCGGCTTGGCGAACGAGCGCGCGTAGAGATCGAGCAGCTCCGGCGAGAACACCGTCGTGTTGGTCGCGTGCACGTTGATAAAGTGCTCGAGAAAGACGCGCTCACGCCCGCTGACAAGCGTTTCGGCGAGCTGGCCGCCAGCGGCAAAAAAGCTGAAATGCCAGACGAGCGACTCGCCTTCCGGCGTAAAGGCAGGGAAGTCGTAGAGACGCTCATCCGGGATCGGCGCCTCTATGAACACGATCCGCCTGATGTCGGCCGGGCGCGAAGCGGCCATTGGGTAGCTGTTCCAAATGCCGATATCGTGCGCAACCAGGTCGAATGCTGCCGACGGGCTGAACGTCCGCGCCAGCGCGTGGATCAGCGGGGCCACGTCCTGCCCCGCATACGAGCGTGGCGGCGCCGACAGGCCGAGGCCGGGCAGGTCAAGTGCCACGACCAAATGGTCGCGCGCCAGCAGCGGCATCAGCTGGTGCCATTCATACCAGCTCTGGGCAAAGCCGTGCACAAGCAGGACCAGGGGTCCCTTGCCTCCGGCCACGTAATGGAGGCGGACACCATCCACCTCGCGATATCCACCAGTGAACCCGGACGGTCGCGGAAACTCCTCGTGCGCCTCGGCCGAGCTGTTTGCGTCGTCGGGCATCCAAGCTCCTCCAA
>CAXUIA010000089.1:5866-6383 GCA_964250835.1 uncultured Acetobacteraceae bacterium
GTCCCGGCGTGAAGCCGTGACCGCGCGCGGCGAAAGCAATGGCAAGGGCGGCCAGCACGAAAGCAAGCGCGGCCCAGGCGAAGCCGCCGGCGCCGGTCCACCCGATCAGCAAGCCGCCGATCAGGCCGCCACCCGCGATCGCGCCGTTCCAAACGGTGGTCACCATGGCGTTGGCGAGATCCACGCCCCGGCCGGCGCAGTCCGCGATCGCCGTCTGCAGGAGCGTCGCGGCGCCGCCGAACGACAAACCCCACAGCAGCACGCTGGCCGCCAGAACCCACGGCGTCGTGCCCGCCGCTCCGAGAACCACCAGGATCGCTGCAAATCCGGCCAGGCTCGCCAGCACCAGGCGGCGCAGCATGCGGTCCACCAACACGCCGACCACCCAGATCCCGGCGAGCGCCGCCAAGCCGAAGTCCAGCAGCAGCACGTCGACACGGCCGCCAAGGCCTGCTCGCGCCGCAAGCGGAGCGATGAACGTGTAGAGAATGTTGTGCGCCGTCATCCAGGCCAAGAT
>CAXUIA010000089.1:6393-8829 GCA_964250835.1 uncultured Acetobacteraceae bacterium
GCGGCGGCGCCTACCTGGCGAGGACCGCCACGCGCCAGCCCACCGCAGCCCCAAGGACCGTGCCGGCCGGCACGCCGAACGAAAGCGCCACCGGCGTTCCCACCATAGCCAACGCGAGTGCGCGGCCCTGCAGGTGCGGAGACACCATCCGTCGCGCGTAGCCGGCCAGAAGGCCCCACGCGAGCCCGGCCGCAATGCCGCTCAAGAAGCGTGCGGTGAGCAACACCGCGTAGCTGCCCGACAGCGCGGTCACCGTGTTGAACAGGAGAAAGCCCACGATCGCAGTCAACATCGTCGGCCGTCGCCGCCAGCGCTGCGCCGCTGCCGTCAGCGGGATCGAGGCGATCAGCGAGCCGGCGGCGTAGGCGGTGACGAGCTGGCCCGCGAGCGCCTGCGTCACGTGCACGTCCCGCGCGATGGCCGGCAGCAGCCCAGCGGGCAGCGTCTCGGTCATGATTGCAGTCAAACCCGTCATCGCGAGCGCCAAAAGCGCGGCGACCGGCAGACGTTCTGCGGCCGGGATTTCGGTCATGCTCGACGATGCGCGCGCCGTGCCGGTCATACATCTGACTTCCGTAGTGGGCGATCCAGAAATTGGACATGGCCCCGCCATTGTCAATGACTTTTGGACCAACCACTTCAGAAATCTATCAACGGAGTTGACCGGATGGCCCGCACCGGGCGGCCCAGAGCATTTGACCGCAACCAGGCACTCGACAGCGCGATGCGGCTGTTCTGGCAGCATGGCTACGAAGTCACCTCACTCGACCAGCTGAAGCGCGCCATGGGCGGCATCTCGCCCGCCAGCTTCTACGCGGCCTTTGGTTCCAAGGCGGCGCTGTTCCGCGAGGTGATCGCTTATTACGATGCGACCCACGGTCGAGTAACCTCGCCGCTCTACGACACCGCGCTGCCGCCGCGCGAGGCGATTGAGCAGTGCCTGCGTCGCTCGGCCGCGATGCAGACCGACACGAGCCATCCGAGCGGCTGTTTGATCGCCTTGTCGGCCGTCGCCTGGTCGCAGCAAGGTGAACCGGTCCAGGCCGAAGTCGGCGCCAAACGCCGGGCCAACCGCGACGCGATCCGGTCTTGCATTCAGCGTGCCGTTATCTCGAACGAGCTCAAGCCCGACGTGGATGTCGCGGGGTTGACCTCCCTGTTCGACGGACTGCTGCTCGGCCTATCGATCCAGGCCCGCGATGGTGTGACGGTGCAGGATCTACAGGCGGCGATTACGGCCGCACTCCTCGTCTGGGATCAGTGTCTCAACCGATGACACCTTTGCGCAGGATGATGTTGCCGTAGAGCCGGCGCTCGCCCGTTTGCAGGATCGCGAATGCCGTGGCTGCCTCCTCGTAGAACGCGAAACGATCAGTCGGCACAGGCGCTGGCGCTCCGGCCTGCGTCACCAATCGACCGAGCTCGGCGACAACCGGCGGCACGCTGCTCGCGTCTCCCACCACCTGCATCGTTTGCGCCGGCGCCTCGACGAACGTGTCGAGCGGCAGCAGCGATAGCACCGCACGCGCGGCGTCGACCACGTCGATGCCCGGCAGCGACAGCAGCCGTTTCGCCTTGCTCGCCGCCGGATAGTTCGCATCCACAATCGCAATGGTGTCACCGTGGCCCATCGACGCCAAAGCGTGGAGCAGGTCGGGCGACAGGAGTGGATCGAGACCGTTGAGCAACGTCACCTCCGGCTTTCGGCGGGCCAGACGAGAGATCCCCGGACCCGCGGAAGTCAGACCGGAACCACGTCCGGTCTGGTCTGCGCGAACTTGTCGATCGTGGACTGATCCAGATTCAGCGTTTGCGCTACCATCGCCGGTGGCGTGTGCGCAAGCCAGTTCGATAGCGACACTTCCTTGTAACGGTCGGTCTTGAAGATCTCGAGAAACACGAGATCATCATTGCCGACATTCTCAACGTAATGGCCGAGACTTTTTCTGATGTAGCCGATGTCGCCGGCACTGAAGTCCGCCGTCTGCGCCTGCGGCCCGGTGTTGAACACCGTCATCCGTGCCTTGCCGCGAAGGAAGTATTGCCATTCGTCGGCGTTGGGGTGCCAGTGCAGCTCGCGCATGCCGCCAGGCGCGACAGCGACCATCGCCGCGGCCACTGTCTTGGAAACCAAAAAGTTGGTTGAGTCGGCAACCCTGACTGTGCCGCCGGCGGTTTTGTTGGTCGGTGCCATTCCGCCAAGATCAAAAACGAAGTTGTGCGCCGACGCCCGTCCGGAACCCTGGGCAGCCTTCTGGTCGTCGGCGAGCGAGGTCGGCACCCCTCCCTGGAAGATCCAGCGGTTGCTGAGCGGAATGTTGCGGAATGCATCGGGAGAGACGCCGAAATTCCTGCCCAGCACATCAGGTGGCGTGTGCGCAAACCAATCGGAGACAAGGAGCGTGTTGTCCTCCGAAGAGCTGCCCTCGTCGAACG
>CAXUIA010000090.1:0-526 GCA_964250835.1 uncultured Acetobacteraceae bacterium
GTGATGGCTTCCCGCAGAACCGGCAGCCACGCCGACAGCGAAGAAGAGTGCATACAGCATGACCCGGCTCTTCTGCACGGCGAACGGTCCCCAACGAAACCAGGGTGAGGGGCCAAACAGCCAGTCCGCGGGCAGGAAGGCGGCCATCGCCATTGCGGTGATCACGGCTAGACTTGTCCCCGGACGCGAGACGATCTGGTTCGGCAAGGCGGTCAGGCGAGTCTGGAGAGTCGGCCAGACCTGCGTCAAAGCGGTGAAGAAGAGATCGAGGGCGAGGAGAAGCCGGCGATGGTGGCGCACACGCTGGCGATGGCATTCGGTTAGGCCAGCGCCCATATTGCCGACCTGCATCCAAAGCGGGGGTCGGGGCGTACACTTTACGATGACCCGGACGGCGATGAGCAATCAGGCTCTTGCCGGGGCGGGCGAGGATCGGCACCAATGCGCCCCAGAAACGGCCGGGATGGCCGAACAGCGCGTGCGCGCACAAACGGGGGATACGCCCAGGATGCCGGCCGATATCAGT
>CAXUIA010000090.1:536-857 GCA_964250835.1 uncultured Acetobacteraceae bacterium
AGGAGGCGGCGTTGAAGTCCTCGATGACATCGAAACCAATCCAACGTTGCGGATCGACGATCGGCGCCGACGACCAGAGGTAATGCTGCGGGTCGAAGTGTCCCAGCCGGCAGTAAGCAAGTATCGAGTGATGAACGAGGACCAGCAGGATCACACACACCCGTAGAGCACTCAGGGAGTTGTTTCTCTCTGTGTCCATGCTGGGAGGCTACTGCGTGGACGCTGGGACGTTCAAATGCGGGTCTGGGGGCGCTGCCCCCAGCTGGGGTTCGGGGGGGGGCCCCGGTCTTGGGCGGGGGTGGCGCACCCGCACGGGCCGCG
>CAXUIA010000090.1:867-8807 GCA_964250835.1 uncultured Acetobacteraceae bacterium
AACCGGGGGGGGGGGGGGGCGCGCCCCCCGGGGGGGGGGGGGGGGGCCCCCCCCATCTTGCGCGGGGTTGCCTCACACGAACGTCCCGCGCACACTCCAGACGATGTGGAACGAGCCGTATCTGGAAACGTGCTGTCGTTCGGCCTTGCATCGGCTGACGCTCTGCGGTGCGATTGGTCGGCCACCGGGGCTGAAGGATGGCCCATGTCTTGAGCGGCTTCGGTCGATGGCGATGGTCCGGCGACGCGAGGATGGCCGCTACGAGATTACTGAGGCTGGCCTGGGACGTCACGCGAGCGAGATCGTGAAGGCTGCCTGATGTCGATCCGTCACGAGGATCTCTGGCGGGCGCTTGATACGCTGGCCGCTGAGAACGGCATGACCCCATCGGGCTTGGCACGTGCGGCGGGGCTCGACGCGACGACCTTTAATCGCTCCAAACGCCGCGGCAGCGATGGGCGGCCGAGATGGCCGAGCACGGAAAGCCTGAGCCTGGTTCTGGCGGCGACGGGCGCCTCGCTGGAGGGATTCACAGCGCTGGTGAGCGGTGCGCGTACGCTCAGTCATAGCCGACGCGAACGCTCGCTCCGGGTGACCGGGGTTCGTCACGCAGCACCACGTGACAGGTTCGACGGTGCAGGCGCGCCGATCGGGCGCGAGTGGGAGCGGCGGGAGGCGCCGTTGCTGGCTGAGCCGAGCGACTACGGTCTGCGGATCGAGACGGAGGATTTCGAGCCGGTGCTGTGCCGCGGCGACCTGCTGATGGTCTCGCCGGAGGCGCCGATCCGCACCGGCGACCGGGTCGTTGTCTGCCTGGGCGGCGACGTCAGGCTGGCGCGGCTACGCGGCCGATCGCCGACGCAGATCACGTATGAGGAGCTCGGCCAGCCGGGATGGCGGTCGGCCGAAATGGGCGACGTGCCCTGGATGCACCGTATCAGCTGGATCGGACGGTAGGGTCGGCGAGCGGACCATTGCTGCTGTCGGGCCCGAGCGTGGCCAGGATCGCGATCAGGACGCCCACGGTGCCGACGACGAGGGCGAGCGGCAGGGCGAGGCTGCCGCCGGTCGCGTGCGCAATCGACTTTTGCAGGTTGGCGTTGGGGGACGCGATCAGGTTGCCGAGCTGATAGACGAGACCGGGGAAGGTCGCGCGGATGGCGGCGGGCGACAGCTCGTTGAGGTAGGCGGGCACGATCCCCCACGCGCCCTGGATGCAGAACTGGATCAGCACCGCGCCGATGCCGACGCGGAGCGGGGTCGTCGAGTAGGCCCAGAGCGGCAGCAGCGGCAGCGCCAGGATCGCCGCGATCGCAATCGCGCGACGCCGGCCGATCCGGTCGGAAAGCGCGCCGAAGAACAGGCCTCCGGCCATCGCTCCCAGATTGTAGAGCACGACGATGGTGGTCACGGTGCCGGGCGTGAAATGCAGCTCGTTGTGTAGGAATAGCTTGGGGTAGATGTCCTGGCTGCCGTGGCTGAAGAAGTTGAAGCAGGCCATCAGAGCGATGGCGAAGACGGTGAGCCCCGCGTTCTGGCGCAGCACCGTCGGGAGGGAGGCGGTCGGCGCTGCTTCGGCGGGACGCGAGCGTGCGAGCGCGCGTTGCGCGAGCCAGTCGGGACTTTCGTCGACGGCACGCCAGATGAACAGGACCAGCAGCGCCGGCAGCGCGCCCACCACGAACATGCCGCGCCAGCCGATCGAGGGCAGTGCGAGGAACAGCAGCGAGGCGAGCAGGTAGCCGGTGGGGTAGCCGGTTTGCAGCAATCCCGACACCGGTCCGCGCCAGCTCCGCGGGATGGTCTCCATCGTGAGTGCCGCACCAATGCCCCACTCGCCGCCGAGTGCCACGCCGAACAGCGCGCGCAGAGCCAGAAAGGCGAAGATCGACGGGGCGGCGGCGGAGCAGAGCTCGACCAGCGAATAGAACAGGATGACGGCCATCAGTATTGGCTTGCGGCCGTAGCGGTCGGCGAGCCGGCCGAACAGGTAGGCGCCGACCGGGCGGAAGGCGAGCGTGAGCCAGAGCGCGGTCAGCGCGACGTCTACGGTGGCGTGGAACGCGCGCGCGACGTTGTCGATGACGAAGACGACGATGAAGTAGTCGAACGCGTCGAGAGTCCAGCCGGCGTAGCAGGCGAGAACGGTGGCGATCTGTTTGCTGCGCATTGGGGCCCCGCGAGACGACCAGGGCTCCGCCCTGGACCCGTTGGGGCCGCAGGCCCCAAACCCCATTTGTGAGCCGGGGGACACGACATGGGAAGACTCGTGGACGGGCGGTGGGAGACGGATCGGGCGTTTCCTACCGGGAAGAGCGGGGCGTTTGAGCGCACCACCACCAAGTTTCGGGACCACATCACCGCGGGTGAACCGGGCCGGTATCGGCTGTACGTGTCGCTGGCCTGCCCCTGGGCTCACCGCACACTGATCGTGCGCGCGTTGAAAGGGCTGGAAGACGCGATCGAGGTCTCGGTCGTCAACCCGCACATGGGCGACGACGGCTGGACGTTCGAGCCGGACCGCGGCGTGGTGCCGGACCCGGATGGGGCGCAGTTCCTGCGGGAGATCTACCTGCGCGCCGACCCGCACTGCTCGGGCACAGTGACGGTGCCAATCCTGTGGGATCGCGCGAGGCACACGATCGTCTCGAACGAGAGTTCGGAGATCATCGTCATGCTGAACGACGCGTTCTCGGGCGGCCCGGATCTGGCGCCTGCGGCGCTGCGCGCGGAGATGGAAACGGTCAACGACCGGGTCTACGCGAACCTCAACAACGGCGTCTACCGCGCAGGCTTCGCGCGGTCGCAAGAGGCTTATGAGAGCGCGGTGCGCGACGTCTTTGCGACACTCGACTGGCTCGAGGAGCGGCTGGGCGACGGACGGCCGTTCTTGATGGGCGGCGCGTTGACGCTGGCCGACATCAGGCTGTTCACGACGCTGGTTCGGTTCGATCCGGTCTATGTCGGGCACTTCAAGTGCAACGTCCGGCGACTTGTCGACTACCCGTGTTTGTGGCGCTTCACCCGTCGTGTTTATCAGCACGGCGAGATTAGCCGGACGGTGGATTTCGATCACATCAAGCGGCACTATTACAGGAGCCATCCGACGATCAATCCAAACGGGGTTGTGCCACTCGGGCCCGAGATCGATTTCATGATGCCGGCGGACTGAACGATGAGTGCGGTCACGGTCGTCAGCTTGTTTGCCGCAACGCTGTCGATGGTGAGCTACGTGCCGCAGGCGTGGTCGATCATTCGCAAGCGAAGCGCCGATGGCGTCTCCCTGCCGATGTATGTTGTGACCGTGACTGGCTTCTGTGCGTGGTTGACCTACGGAGTGTTGATCAGGCAGCCGGCGATCATCGTGCAGAACATCATCTGCCTCGGACTGTCGGCGTTCATCCTGACGATGAGGCTGCTGCCGCGTCGTCAGACGGCGGTGGTCGCGGAGGCTTTGACACCGGCTGCCCTGTCCGATTAGCAGTCATCGCGCCATCGTCACACCGTATGTGATCGTGCCACGTCTAAGCTGAGCATTGGCAGAGGCAAGGCTCGAACAATGGACATGTGGCCCGCGACGACGCTGTCACCGGAGCTGCGCGTGGACGTGGTCGACCGGCCTGTCTGCCGGGACGAGGCGGCGCTCGCGTTGGTTGATCGTTTGTGGGGCGAGGCACGGCTTGCACGGCCCGATTTGTTCAACGGCCGCGTGTTCTCGGCCGTTCACGTGTCATCCGGATGCATTGTTGGCCATTGGACTGAGTATCGGTTTGGTTTTGCGCAGATCAGGGAGCCTGCGCTGTTCGGCTCCCTGGGCGTGCGGCCGGTCGCAGTGTGCGGCGTGGTGCGCTGCCCGGACGGGATCGTGTTTGGACGCCGTAGCGCGCACGTCGTTTATCAGGCCGGACAGTGGCAATGCCCGCCGGCCGGCAGCATCGAGCGGCGCGCGGGCGATGGCGGACGGGTTGATCTGCGGGCGCAGCTTCTGTCCGAACTCGAGGAGGAACTCGGTCTCGCACCGACAGACGTAACGGGGATCCGTCCGCTGTCGGCGGTCGAGCACCCGGGTAGTCATGTCGTGGACATCGGCATGGCGATCGAGACCGCACGGTCGGGTTCTTCTATTGTGCAGGCGCAGCGCACGGCACGCGGGCGGGCGGAATACGAGGAGATCGAGGTGGTATCCCTTGGCCGGCTCGATGCGCAAATCGAGGAGTGGGCAGAAAAATTGGTTCCCCCTGCCCGCTCCTTTCTGGCGGCGCTACTCAGCGTTTAGAAGTTGGGTTTGGGGCCAACCGGCCCGAACGGGTCAAGGGCAGAGCCCTTGCCGTCAGCCCCGCGCCACCCCGTTCACATCGGCGACCACATCGGTGAGCATCGGCACGTAGTCGGCGCCGCGGCCGAGCCCGATGGCGGTGGCGAAGCTGTTGCGCACGGCGGCACCGACCGGATTGGCGGCGCGCGCCGCGTTGGCGAAACCCGAAAGGTAGGTCAGGTCCTTGAGCGCGTTGTCGAGCGTGAACTTGTGGGCGTCGCGATTGCCGCCGACCGCATACTCGAAGAAGGTCTGGAAGAACGGACAGTCCATGCGTCCGCCGCCGAGAACTTTGTAGAATACTTCGCGGCTGAGGCCGGCCTTGGCGCCCACCATGAGCGCTTCCGCATACAGGGCCGCATAGCCGAGCGAAACGAAATTGTTGAGCAGTTTCATCGTGTGGCCGGTGCCGGTGGGCCCGGTGCGCACAATGCGGCCGGCGAACGTCTCGAGGATTGGCATAGCTCGATCGACGGCTTGATCGGGGCCGCCCACCATGACGTCGAGCATGCCGGCCCAGGCTTCCTTGGGCGTCCGGCTGAGCGGCGCGTCGATCAGGGTGATGCCGCGCGGCGCTAGTTCGGCCGCGAGCTTGACGGTGATCGCGGGCTCGGAGGTCGAGCAGTCGATGCCGCGCAGCTCGCGGCCGGCGGCGGCCAGACCGTCATCGCCGGTCAGACGCGCCTCGACCTGCGGGCTGCCGGTGACGCACAGGACAACGATGTCGCAGCGTTCGGCCATGGCGCGCGCAGTCTTGACCTCGGTCGCGCCTTTCGAAACCAGGTCGTCGACAGCATCACGCTTACGATTGGCAAGCACGACGAGATCGCGGCCCTTGGTGAGGATGTTGTGGGCCATGCCGTGGCCCATCCAACCGAGGCCGATAAAGCCGATCGTGTCCGTCATGTGGCGTTCTCCTTTGTTGGGCCGGTTCAGGTGCTCGACCGGACTTCGAGCCGATAGCCGACGTCGACCTGCGCCGGTCCGGAGAGTTCGCCGCGTATGCGCGCGAGCAGCTTGCGCGCGGCGAGTTCGCCGATCTGGCGGCGCGGCGAGACGATGGTGGTCAACGCGGGGGTGGTCAGCGCGCCGATGCCCAAGCCGTTGAAGCCGGCGATCGCGACGCGTTCCGGCACCGCGATCCGCTCGGCGCTGGCGCGCAGAAGAGCGCCCACGGCAAGGTCGTCATTGGCGAAGAAGATGGCGTCGAGCTCGGGGGCGGCGCGCAGCGCGTCGAGTAGGGTGTCGCCGCCGAGCGACGGGCTCGATGGCGCGTCGTGAGTGAAGGGCGGGCGGCGTCGCAGGCCGGTTTCGGCGAGCACGCGGTCGAAGCCCTTGAAGCGCAGGCCGGCGCGGTAGTCGAGCTTGAGCCGGCCGCCGATGAAACCGATCTCGCGATAGCCGCGCTCGATCAGGTGGCGCGCCATCGCGGCACCCGCGCTCGCGTGCGAAAGGCCCACGTTCATGTCAATGGGACGGGCGCCGACTTCCATGATCTCGACGACCGGGCGGCCGGCGCCGACGAGCAGGCGCCGGGTCCGTTCGGTATGGCGCAGGCCCGCCACGATCAGGCCGGCGGGCGACCAGCCGAGCAGGGCGCTGATCAGATCGGCTTCCCGTTCGAGATTATACTGGGTGTTGCCGAGCAGCGGCTGGTAATTGGCCGCTTCGAGCACGTCCTGTATGCCGTCGATGACTTCGACGAAGACGACGTTGGCGAGTGACGGCACGATGACCGGTATGGTGCGGCTTTCGGCGGAGGCGAGCGCGCCCGCAAACTGGTTGCGCACGTAACCAAGGGCCGCAATCGCCTCTTCGATTTGATTGCGCAAGGCTGTAGACACGCTCTGTGGATTGTTGATCGCGCGTGAGACGGTGATGGGGGCAACGCGCGCGCGCTGGGCCACGTCCTTGAGCGTGACGGCGCCGTTGCCCGCGCGCTGACGTCTCGTCAGGGTGAGTGGGTTGTCCATCCATGACGATGTTTAGCTGCAAGGCCGTCGTGAGGATAGATGGTTGCGCTACCATGAGCGGCGGCCTATGGTGCGGGTAATAAATCGGGCGAATGTCCGGACTTGGAGCGACTTGGAAACGGTCAAGCACAAGAAGTTTGCGAGCGGCCTCTTCTCGTCGCATGACGTCGAGAAGAGCTTTGGTCCGGTGCCGGTTCTGCGCGGCGTGACGCTCAGCATGCATCCGGGCGAAATCCACACGCTGATGGGCGAGAACGGCGCCGGCAAGTCGACCTTGTTCAAGATCATGTCTGGTCTCGTGACGCCGACGTCAGGGCATCTCACGCTCGATGGAGCATCCATCGCGCTGGCAGCGCCGCAGGATGCGCATCGTCACCGGATTTATCTCGTGCCGCAGGAACCTGCACTGATGGGCGAGTTGACGGTCGCCGAGACGATGTTCGTTGGTCAGTTGCCCACGACCGGTCCCTTTCGCCGCGTCGACTGGAGTGCGGTGCGGGTGCGGGCGCGTCGCGCGCTCGAGACGCTCGGCCTCGACATCGACGTCAATCAGCGCGCGCGTCATCTCTCCATTGCCCAGCAGCAACAGGTTGAGTGTGCAAAGGCGCTGCTGCGTGGCTGCCGGATCATACTGTTCGACGAGCCGACGTCACCATTGACGACGCACGAGGTCGAGCGACTGTTCGGCATTATGCGGCGGTTGCGCGGCGAAGGCTGCACCCTTGGGTTCATCAGTCACCGGATGGACGAGGTGCTCGACATCAGCGATCAGATCAGCGTCCTGCGTGACGGCGCGCTGGTCGACACGGTTGAGCGGACGTCGTTCGACCGGCTGCGACTGCTCTCGCAGATGGTTGGACGCGAAATGCAAACCGTTCCGCGTCGAACCTGGACGGCCGCGACCACCCGCCCGGTGCTGGAAGTGACCGGCCTCGGTCATGCGAATGTGTTCAAGGATGTGAGCTTCACCCTGCACGCGGGTGAGATCCTTGGGCTGGCAGGGCTGGTCGGGGCCGGACGGACGGAGATCGCCGAGACGATCTTTGGTATCCGGCGTGCCGATCATGGCTCGGTCAAGCTTGCGGGCGAGGACGTGACCGGGCACGCGCCGCACGCGATCATACGCAGGGGCCTCGGCTACGTGCCGGAAGATCGCGCCAAGCACGGGGCCGTGCTGCCGATGACGATTACCGAAAACCTCAGTGCTGCCGTGCTCGATCGCGTGCAACGGCGCTTCGGGTTGATCGACAAGGCGCAAGAAGCGTCACGCGGCGCAGGTATTGTCGCGAAGTTCGGTGTTCGCTGCGCGCATGTCGGGCAGACGCTGCGCGAGTTGTCGGGCGGCAACCAGCAGAAAGTGGTGTTCGGCAAGTGGATGGGTTTGGAGCCGAAGGTCGCGATCCTCGACGAGCCTACGCGCGGCGTCGACGTCGGCGCCAAGGACGAAATTCACGAACTTGTCGAACAGTTGGCGCGCGATGGGCTCGGCCTTTTGGTGATCTCGTCGGAAATGGAGGAACTCGTAAGGCTTTGCGACCGGGTGCTCTCGATCTACGAGGGTCGCGTGGTGGCGGAGATCGCGGGTGACGCGGTCACGCCGGAACGCGTGACCCGGTCGTATTTGAGCCGGGAAGGGCTGGCCGCTTGACGGG
>CAXUIA010000091.1:0-8791 GCA_964250835.1 uncultured Acetobacteraceae bacterium
GGGCGGCGCGGGTGGGTACGGTGTTGGGCGGGGGCGGGGGGTTGTCGGGGTCTGGAAAAGCAAAGTACGGGGGGGGTATCGCGGTTGGCGCTGATCGCGATGCGTGGGTGATCGTGGGAGAGGCGGTCCAGGATGTGAGCGAGTATGGGACGACCGCCCAACAGCCTGAGCGGCTTGTCGCCGCCGCCCATCCGGCGCGACGCGCCGCCGGCCAGGATGAGAGCAGCGATGGACAGGGTCAGTTCCCTCGATCGGTGGCGCGAGGGGTGGGGCGACCGATGGGGCTCGAACCCACGACATCCAGGACCACAACCTGGCGCTCTACCTGCTGAGCTACGGCCGCCACAGAGCGGGTTCGTCTAGGCAATGGCAACGGGCGCGTCAATTGCGCGAGCGGGCGCGCGACGGGGCGTGCGAACGGGCGGCGGACCGAGAAGGGATGAGAGCCGGTCTAGGGCTTCGGCGAGCACGTGGTCCTGCTTGCAAAAGGCGAAGCGTACGAAGTGACGCGGCGGGTCGGCGGCATAGAAGGCCGATACGGGGATGGCGGCGACGCGCGCATGCTCGGTGATGTGGCGGCAGAAGACGAGATCGTCGCTGTGGCCGAGGGAGCGGATATCAGCGGTCAGGAAGTAAGTGCCGCCGGTGGGAAGCACGTCGAACCCGAGCTGACGCAAGCCGTGAGCGAGGAGGTCACGTTTGGCGGCGAGGTTACGAGCGAGCTCGTCGAAGTAGGCGTCATCGAAGCCGAGGCCGAGTGCGACGGCGCGCTGCAAGTTGGGCGGGGTCGCGAAAACGACGTTGCCGTGCGCGCGCGCGGCAAGGGTTGCGAGCGGTGGGGCCGCGGTGATGGCGCCGACCTTCCAGCCGGTCAAAGAGAACGTCTTGCCGGCGCTGCTGATCCGGAACGTGCGATCACGCATGCCGGGGCGGGTCATCAGCGGAACGTGACGCTGCCCGTCGAAGACGAGGTGCTCGTAGACTTCGTCGCAGATTGCATAAGCATCGTGGCGCAGAACGAGGTTGGCCACGGCGTCGAGCTCGGCGGTCGTGAACACCTTGCCGGTCGGGTTGTTGGGTGAATTGAGCAGGATCGCCTTGGTGCGCGGGCCGAAGGCGGCGGCGAGCTCGTCGATCGGGAGCGACCAGTTGGGAGGATGGAGGCGGACCAGACGCGGGATGCCGCCGAGCATGCGGATGGCCGGGAGGTAGGTGTCGTAGAGCGGCTCGATCAGCACGACCTCGTCGCCTGGATCGATGAGGGCGGCGAGCGAGACGAACAGCGCTTCCGTTGCGCCGGAGGTGACCACCACCTCCGACGCGGGATCGATGTCGAGGCCGTAGAAACGGGCGTTTGCGCGTGCGACGGCCTGTTGAAGCTCGGGGAGGCCGGTCAACGGCGCGTATTGGTTGCGGTTGTCGGCAAGCGCCTGCTGGGCGGCGTCGATGAGCGCGCGTGGACCTTCGGTGTCGGGAAAGCCCTGGCCGAGATTGATCGCGCCATGCTGGACGGCAAGTGCCGACATGACGGTGAAGATCGTCAACTGCTGCGCGGACAGGAGCGTGCTGGGGGTCTTCAACGTGGGACGGCTCCTCATCAACCGGGCAGCGGAAATGGTCTGTCCGCGGGCGAACTCAAGCGCAGACGACCGGTTGCCTAATTTGCAAGCAATATCGTTTGTCCGCCGAAGCGGCGGTTTGCCGCGCGAACGCCTGTTTGGGATGCGTCGGCTTGCGTCGACGCATGGCTTGTCGGGGCGGCGAGGCATGGCACGGCGTATGCAGTCGGCGAGCCAAGTGGGCGCAAGACGGCAACTGACGAATACGGCCGGGCGGGTGGTGTGACCAACAGGGAGACGTCCGACGAAACGTCGGCACAAGCCATGAAAAAGATCGAAGCCGTTATAAAGCCCTTCAAGCTCGACGAGGTGAAGGAGGCGCTGCATGAGGTCGGACTGCAGGGGATCACGGTGGTCGAGGCAAAGGGATTTGGCCGGCAGAAGGGCCACACCGAGCTTTACCGTGGCGCTGAATACGTTGTCGACTTCCTGCCAAAGGTGAAAATAGAGCTGGTGTGCGCAGATGACGTCGCCGAGCGCGCGGTGGACGCGATCGTGACGGCTGCGCGGACGGGACGGATCGGAGACGGCAAGATCTTCGTGACCAACATCGACGAGGTGATCCGGATCAGAACCGGAGAGCGTGGCGTCGACGCGGTGTGACGATTGACGTGCGACGACGTCAGAATGTTGCCGAAGTGCGCGTCGCACCGCCTAATCAAGTTTCGGCATAACGCGCGCCCGCAGTGACGGCGCCTATCATGGAATAGATGGATGGCAAGAAAACCTGCTGCGACACCACCTGCCGCGACGCCGATCGCTTCGCCGCCTGCGGCGCCGACATCGGCTGAGCCGGCGCCCTCGGCCGCCGACGTGAGTAAGGTGATGGAGCTCCTGCGCGAGAACGCGGTCGAGTACGTGGATCTCCGCTTCACCGATCCGCGCGGCAAGTGGCAGCATACGACGCAGCACATCTCGACCGTCGATGAGGATGTGTTCAAGGACGGGTTCATGTTCGACGGCTCGTCGATTGCCGGCTGGAAGGCGATCAACGAAAGCGACATGATCCTGATGCCGGACGCCTCCACGGCGATGATGGATCCATTCGCGGCCAAGCCGCAGTTGATCCTGTTCTGCGACATCCATGAACCGTCGACGGGACAGCTCTACGCTCGCGATCCGCGCGGGACGGCCAAGCTCGCCGAGGCCTATCTGAAGTCAACGGGGATCGGCGACACGGCGTCATTCGGTGCGGAGGCGGAATTCTTTGTCTTCGACAGCGTGCGGTTCGGGACCGGAGCGAACTATTCGAGCTATCAGCTCGACAGCATCGAAGGCCCGCAGTCATCGCTGAAGGACTATCCCGAGGGCAATATGGGACATCGGCCGTCGGTGAAGGGCGGGTATTTCCCGGTGCCGCCGGTCGACAGCGAGCACGACCTGCGTGCGGAAATGCTGTCGACGATGGGCGAGATGGGATTGCCGATCGAGAAGCACCATCACGAGGTGGCGCAGAGCCAGCATGAGCTGGGCTACAAGTTCGGGCCGCTGACGCAGGCGGCCGACTTCATGCAGATCTACAAATACTGCATCCACAACGTGGCGCATTCGTACGGGAAGACGGCGACGTTCATGCCCAAGCCCGTTTATGGCGATAACGGGTCGGGCATGCACGTCCACCAGTCGATCTGGAAGGATGGCAGGCCGGTGTTCGCCGGCAACTCCTATTCCGATCTGTCGGAAACGTGCCTCCACTATATCGGTGGCATCATCCGGCACGCGAAGGCTCTCAACGCGTTCACCAATCCGACCACCAACAGCTACAAGCGCCTGATCCCCGGGTTTGAGGCGCCGGTGCTGCTGGCCTACTCGGCCCGCAACCGGTCGGCGTCTTGCCGTATCCCGTATGCGACCAGTCCCAAGGCGAAGCGCGTCGAGGTGCGGTTTCCGGACGCTTCGGCCAACCCGTATCTCGCCTTTTCGGCGATGCTGATGGCGGGTCTGGACGGGATCAAGAACAAGATCCATCCCGGCGAGGCGATGGATAAGGATCTCTACGATCTGCCGCCGGAGGAGCTGCGCGGCATTCCAACCGTGTGCGGCTCATTGCGCGAGGCGCTGGTTTCGCTGGCGTCAGACCATGAGTTCCTGCTGGCGGGCGATGTTTTCTCGCTCGAGCAGATCGAGAGCTACATGGAGCTTAAATGGAAGGACGTCTACCGGTTCGAGCATACCCCGCATCCGGTTGAGTTCGAGATGTACTACTCAGTCTAAAGGAGCTGGTCGGTCTACAGGAGCTGGCGTCCGGCATAGTCAGGCTTTGCGGGACGCCTACCCTGGTGAGCGTGATGAATATCCTGGGGGGACAAGGCCCTCAAGCGTCAGCAGAGGAGTCCAGAACTGACATTTGTGATCGTTTGCAAATCCCGCGTTTGTGCCGGCCGATGGGGGACCGAATTCATGGAACTGGTCGGTCTTGGCATTGTAGGCAGGCCAGGATGCGACGCCGAGGCCATTGGGGTTGCCCGAACGGGCGAAGTTCGTCCACGCCAGCCGCATCTGCACGGCGAGGGCCATTTCGGATGACGTCATCAAAGCGCCCGACGCGACGCCGCTTTGGCCGACCAGATCAGGCCACAGGAACGGAAGTTCGCTGGTGTGCGGTGCGCCGAGCGGCATGAACGGATCAGCGTCATAGAGAAGAGACGCGGCGTCTTCATCGGCGAATTCGTAGTTGTAGACCGGAACGCTGGAAGACAGGAGTTGGTCGAAGCCGCGCGCGCTGCACGCAAACGCGGCGTCGGTGAAGAGTGTGGAATAGGCTAGATCGGGGCTTGAATAGCCACCGAGCGGATAGATCAGCGCGATCAGAGGGGACAGCTTGGCTCCAACCAGGGCGCTGATCGCCCCGCCATAGCCCGCTCTGGAGAGCGGCGCGCCGTTCGCGTCGTCGTCGAGCAGCGTGAACAGCCTCGCTTCATCGTGGTTGGAGCCTTGCAGAACCGGAACCCGGTTGATCACGCCGAACGCGATGGCGAGCAGTGGCTGCACGGGCAAGGTTGTCGTGCCGACATTGGGTTCGAACCCGGTCAGGTTCGAGGTCGACCCACCAATCGCCGCTTCGCTGGCGAGCAGGGTGTGGACGGACAGCGCGCGCAGGCAGGAGGGATCGGTCGCGCTGCTGCAGCCAACCGAGTTTGCGAACGAGACGCCCCTCGACTCTGCCGATGAGAGCGACGGAAGCTGAACGGCGTAGGCGCCGCTTTGGATGATCGCACGCTGGAACAGTCCCGTGGCGCCGGGAGAGGCGAGGTGGTCGAGGATGTTCTGACCGCCGGCAGACTCACCGAAAACGGTGACATTGTCAGGGTTGCCGCCGAACGACGCGATGTTCGATTTCACCCAGCGCAGGGCGGCTTGCTGGTCCATCAAGCCATAATCGCCGGAGGCATGGCCGGGGCTCGCCGCGTCGAGGGCGGGATGTGCCAGAAAGCCGAGCAAGCCGAGACGGTAGTTGATGGTCACGACGATCACGCCGTTTTGGACCAACGCCGACCCGTCGTACTGATCGCCGGTGCCCTCATCGTCGGCGCCGCCATGGATCCAGAACATGACCGGCAAGTTTTTGGCACCCGTAAGCGGTGCGTAGATGTTGAGATAGAGACAGTCCTCGCTGGTGCTCGCAACACCGAAGGGGCTGGCGTTCTGCGGACAGGGAGGCGGCAAGGCGTTGGCCTCTAGGGTGCCGGACCACGAGGTGGGATGCGGGGGCGCCCAACGCAGCGCGCCCACCGGCGGCGACGCATAGGGGATGCCGAGGAACTCCAGCGCGGAGGCTGTGGCGACGCCAGCGATGAGACCGCCGGTCGTGTGCACTGCCGCGCGCGCCGGCGCATATGTCGCGAGCACAGCCGCGGCTGCGGCTGCGGCGACAGTTAAGCGTTTCAGCATTCGCTTCCTCGCGAGGAGTTTCTTCTTTTGGCGCTGTTACGTGAGGCGCTTGATTGGAGCAAGTTCGCGTTCGACGATCGCGGCGTGAAGTGCTGCGCCGTAAGGAAGTGCCGCGTCGTTGAAATCGTAGTGCGGGTTGTGCAACGACGCGCTCTCGCCGTTGCCGAGATTGATGTAGGCGCCGGGGACGGCCTCCATCATAAAGGCGAAATCTTCCGAGCCCATGAGAGGGCTGCGGTCGCGCTCGACGGCCGTTTCGCCGACCAGGGTGGCTGCGGCATCGGCGAAAGCCGAGGCGCAGGAAAAGTCGTTCACCAACGGCGAGAACATGGAGCGGACGTCGAGTGCTGCCGTCGCGCCAAAGGCAGACGCGAGGTTTTCACTGATCCGCCGGATGTTGCGCTCGATCGTTCTGAGGAGATCGGGACTGAAAGCGCGCGCGGTGCCGCGGATCGTGACGGTTTCGGGAATGACGTTGTGGGCGTTGCCGCCTTCAATGGCGCAGCAACTCACGACGGCCGCGTCGAGCGGTGGGACGTTGCGAGCGACGATGGATTGTAGTGCCGTCACGATGTGAGCGGCGGCGAGTACCGGATCAACTCCTGATTCAGGTCGGGCGGCGTGGCTGCCGCGGCCGGTCACCGTGAGGTCGAAAAAGATGCCGCCCGCCATCATCGGGCCGGGGCGGATCGCGTACTCGCCGACGGGCAGGCCTGGGTAGTTGTGCATGCCGAACACGCGGGCGCAGGGGAAGCGGCCGAACAGGCCGTCGTCGAGCATGGCCTGCGCGCCGCCGATCCCTTCTTCGGCGGGCTGGAAGATGAAGTGGACGGTGCCGTCGAAGCGGCGGGTCTGCGCCAGATAGCGGGCGGCGCCGAGCAGCATCGTGGTGTGGCCGTCATGGCCGCAGGCGTGCATCACACCCGGCGTCGTCGACGCGTAGGGAAGATTTGTCTGTTCATGGATTGGGAGCGCGTCCATGTCGGCGCGCAGGCCGATGTTGCGGTCGCTGTTGCCGGCGCGCAGGACGCCCACGACGCCGGTGCGGCCGACGGCGCGGTGGACCTCGATGCCCCAAGCATCGAGCAGGTCTGCCACGATGCCAGCGGTGCGATGCTCGGCGAAGCCCAGCTCAGGATGAGCGTGGAGATCACGGCGAACTCCAACGAGGTCGTCGTAAAAGTCGTGGATCTGATCAAGGGGAGACACGAAGCTATGCTCCTTTCACGGAGACCCGCGCGGGTCTGGGGCCGCTGGCCCCAGCGGAGTTTGGGGCATAGCCCCAACCCATTGCAAAATGCGGGCGTGAATGGCCGTGGGGTCCCCCTCGCCCGATATCAACAAGCAGCGATCAGGCGCGCCCGCGGCGATCTCGCGGTAGGTCGCCGCCACACGTGCGTGAAACGCGTCGTCACGCTGTTCGTAGCGGTCGGCCGCATTGCCTCGGGAAGCGAGGCGAACACGGCGGGTTGCGGCGTCGACGTCAAGGATGATGGTCCATGCAGGCTGGACAGGAAGCCGCGCCGTGAGGAGGGCGATCAGTTCGCGGCCGCTTGCCTGGCCTTGATAGGCCATCGTCGAGTCGGCGAAGCGGTCGCAGATGACCCAGGCGCCGCGATCGAGCGCAGGTCTGATCAATTGCGCGATGTGATCGGCGCGTGCCGCGAAATGAAGCAGAACTTCGGCCATTTCGGGCCAGGTCGCATCGGGATCGAGCAGCAGCTTGCGTATCGTTTCGGCGCCCGGCGTGCCGCCGGGCTCGCGGGTGAGCAGAACCTCGCGTCCCTGAGCGCGAAGTGCGTCGGCGAGAAGGCGAGCCTGGGTCGATTTGCCAGCGCCCTCGCCGCCTTCGAAGGTAACGAAGCGGTTCACTCGCCGGACACCGCCCGGCGCGCACGTTCGAGCTCCTCGGCGTAGCGCTTGAGCGCGTATTGCTCGGTCAGGAGGCCGATCACGCGGCCGCTGTCGCGATCTTCAAGCACGGCGAGAGCGTCCGCTTCGGCCGCCTCGAAGGTCGAGATCGCGTCCTTGATGCTGTGTTGCGGAAGCAGGAAATGGTCTCGGTGGTGCAGCATGTCGCTCAGGGTGCCGTCGTCTTCATCGCAGGCATAGATGTCCGGGATGTTGGCGATGCCGGCGTAGCGGCCGGTTGCGTCGACGACGACAATACGCGGCGCCGAGCCGAGCGGGAAGTCGCGCTTGACGGTCGCAAGTGCGGTGTCATCACGCACCAGCCGGACCTCGCGGCGCATCATGCGGCCGACCGACAGCGTGCGCACCCAGCCGATGTCGACTGCGCTTCGTATCGCCTCGCCGCGCAGATGGAAGCGCCAGGTGGCGAAGGAGTAGCCGAAGGTGCGGCGGACGGTGAGCGACGAGACGACGGACGCGACGAGGACGGCAATTGTCAGCGGCAGGCTGCTGGTGGTCTCCAGCGTCAGGAAGGCCATCGTGAGCGGGCCGCCGATGACCGCAACGGCAAGTGCCGCCATGCCGACGAGAGCGCAGACGACGGGCGGAAGCGCGGGCACATCGGCGGTGAGTGCGAGGAGATCGCCGAAGATGCTGCCGGTCAGCACGCCGAGGAAGAGGGAGGCGAAGAACAGACCGCCGCGGAATCCCGAGCCGATCGAGATGGCGGAGGCGAGCGACTTGAGCGCCAAGAGCAGGATGAGGTGCGAGAGACCCCAGGTGCCGGCGAGACCGATCCGCATCGCCGAATGGCCCGAGGAGAGGACGGCCGGGCTGATGAGAGCCAAACCGCCGACCGCGAGGCCGCCGATTGCGGGCCGCAGCCAACCGGGGACGCGGCTGCGCCGGAAGATCGCCTCGGTGAGCGTGACGGTGCGCATGACCGCGATGCCGACGAGAGCCGCGACCATGCCGAGCGCCACGATCGGGAGGTAGTCGACGGAGGCGATCCGGTCGGGAAGCGACAGGTCGAGCGCCGGCATCACGTTGCCGCCGAGCACGCGCGAGACGAGGACGGACACGACGGAGGCGACGGCGACGGGTGCAAGCGAGGCGAGCGCGTAGGTGCCGATGACAAGTTCAAAGGCGTAAAAGGCGCCGGTGAGCGGGGCGTCGAAGGCGCTGGCGATGGCTGCGGCCGCGCCGCAGCCGACGAGGAGCCGCAGATCGGCGCGTCGCACGCGAAGCGAGCGGCCGAGCTTGGAGCCGAACGCGCTGCCGATCTGCGTATAGCCGGCCTCCAGGCCGACTGACGCGCCGACACCGTTCGACATGATGGTCTGGAGCGCCACGATAACGCTGTCGACGAG
>CAXUIA010000092.1:0-8717 GCA_964250835.1 uncultured Acetobacteraceae bacterium
CTCGCTGGGGGGAGCCAAGTAGTTCGAAGCCGACCATAAACTTGCGCACGGTCGCCGAGCGGAGCCAACCGTGTCGATGCTGCCGAGCACGCGGGATTGCTCGGACCACACATGCACAACGGGTTCGATCTTGGCCACCGTCATGCGCGACAGCGTCAGGTCATGTCGCGGCGCAAAGCAGATCACGCGGCAGATGCCGCTTTCGCCCAGTGCCACGATCAGTCCTGCACGATCGATGGCGGCGTCGTTTGGAGGGTCAGCGCGGGAGATCGCCGTGTTCGGCGCAAGAACTCTAGATCTGCACGCCTACCGATCTGGCATGTCGATCTGTCGAGCGGTCCAGATGGACATTTGAAGGTAGCTGGAGGTCATGAGATCACGAGGGCGATACGAGAGCGAAAGTCCTCGTAATGTTGCTTAGTCCATCTGCCAGCCGTGGGTGACAAGAAGCGATTGGCCGGTGAGGGCGTTGGTCTGGAAGTTGGCGAGGAAGAGGGTCGCTTGGGCGACGTCGTCGAGAGTGGTGAAGAGGCCGTCGGCGGTTTGGCCGAGCATGACGGTCTTGATGACCTCGTCTTCGGTGAGGTTCAGGGCGGCGGCTTGCTCGGGGATCTGACGCTCCACCAGCGGGGTGCGGACGAAGCCGGGGCAGATGACGTTGGCGCGGACGTTGTGCTCGGCGGCTTCCTTGGCGACGGTGCGGCAAAGGCCGAGCAGGCCATGCTTTGCGGTCACGTAGGGCGCTTTGAGCTTGGAGGCGGTCTTGGAGTGTACGGAGCCCACGTAGATGATCGCGCCGCTCTGTTGCGCATACATATGCGGCAGGCAGGCGCGGGTTGTGAGGAATGCGCCGTCGAGATGGACGGCCAGCATGCGGCGCCAGTCGGCGAGAGCCAGCTCGTGGACGGGACTAATGGTCTGGATGCCGGCGTTGCTGACGAGGATGTCAATACGACCGTAGGTGTCGATGATCTTGGCGACACCGTCGTCGACGTCGGTCTCGCTGGTGACGTCCATCTTGAGCGTCATGGCAAACGGTGTGTGCGTGTCGTCGAGGTCGGCGGCGGCCACTGTTGCGCCGTGCTTGGTGAATGCTTCCGCAATCGCGTACCCGATGCCCCGGGCTGCGCCGGTGATCAGTGCAATCTTGCCTTCCATGAGGCGGGTCTGGGCCTGCTAGGCCCAGCAGGTCAAGAGCGTCATGCTAAAGGCGGGCTACGCACGAAGCCGTCGTGCCAAAGGCGCGCTACGCCTAAAGCCCCTGTCTCTGGAACAGGTCGATCAAGACCAGATTGACGTTGAACTTGAACTCGTCGGTATCACGAACGGTGTTGAAGGCGTGCTGAAGCGGCCATAGCTCGAAAGCTTCGACTTCGCCGTCATTGGCTGTTGGTTGCCAGGTGTCGGGCAGAAAGATGTCGTAGCAGCGCAGCACGTCGCGTCGAAGGCCCTCCGGGCGCTGCATGGCGTAGCGAATGGTGGCGACTTCGATGGCGGTGGCGATCTGATCCTCGGTGAGGCCGCATTCCTCGGCGGCCTCCTTGGCGAGGCACTCGCGCGCGGTCATGCCGGCGGGGACGCCGCCGGCCGCGAGGTGGTCGAGCTTGCCAGGGTCGAGAAGCTTGTCGGACGCACGGCGGGCAACCCAGAGATGGATCTCGCCCTGCTTGTGGACGAGGCCGTTGAGGTGGACGCCGGTGGCGGCGATGCCGAAGTTGGGCAGGGCGCCGCGATCGAGAGTGGCGAGAACAGGGCCATCTTCGGTTGCGCGCACGTCGAAGAGTTCGTCGCGCAAGGTGATCAGGCGGGCGTCGGCCAGACGGCAGGCGGCGGCGTTGAGACCGGCCTGGTCATCGAAGCGGAACGCGTCGTCCTCGCGGTGAAGAAGGCCGTCAAGCAGGCTGCCCGTGGCGAGAGCGGGCTCGATATAGCCGATGCGGTCTGAACCGAGATGCAGCGTGTGGCGATGCCCGGGGAGAATGGTGTTGTTGCAGTGACGGATGTGGCGCTCGAAGCCAAGCGGGCCGTCGGTCATCAGTCGAGCGTCCTTTGAAAGAAGTGGGGAGGATGCCACATCGGCGGAATGACGGTTCATCGACGGGTCTCGCCAGGCACGCTTAGTCCGCAAGTTTCCGTGACGGTCGGCGAGGCGCCGAAGCGGGCGCCGGAGGGGAGCATACGAAGCCTGCTGCCATATCTGTGGCCGCGCGGCGACGTGGCAACGCGGGTCCGGGTGGTGACGGCAGTTCTGTTCCTGATCGCGGCCAAGGTCGCGACCGTGGTGGTGCCGATCTTTTATGCACGGGCGATCGACGTGCTGTCGCGGCATCATGGCGCACGGGCACAGGTTCTGGTGGTGCCGGTGGCGCTGATCCTGGCCTATGGGGGATTGCGGATTGCCTCGAGCGCGTTCGGCGAGCTGCGGGACGCCGTGTTCGCGCGGGTCAAGCAGCGGATCGTGCGCCGGGTGGCGCTGCAGACTTTTCAGCACCTGCACTCATTGTCGCTGCGGTTCCACCTTGATCGTCAGACGGGTGGGATCAGCCGGGCGATCGAGCGCGGGCAGATCGCGATCGAGGCAATCCTGCGACTAGGCGTGTTCAACATCGTGCCGACGCTGGTCGAGGCGGTGCTGGTGGCGGGCTTCATCTGGCTCAAGACAGATTGGCGTTTCGCTGCCGTCGTGATGCTGGCGATCGCGGCCTATATCGGGTTTACGCTCGGGTTTACGACGTGGCGGATGAAGATCCGGCGGGCGATGAACGAGGTCGATTCCGAGGCGAGCTCCAAGGCGATCGACAGCCTTCTGAACTATGAAACGGTGAAGTATTTCGGCAACGAGGCGCATGAGGCGCGGCGGTTCGACGATGCGCAGGCGCGCTACGAGCGGGCTGCGGTGCGGACCCAGGTCTCGTTGAACGCGCTCAACACCGGGCAGCAGGTGATTATCTCCGTGGCGTTGGCCGTGGTGATGATCATGGCGGCGCAGGGGGTTGTGTCGGGGCACCTGTCGGTCGGCAAGTTCGTGCTGGTGAACACGTATCTGATGCAACTCTACGTTCCGCTGAACTTCCTCGGGTTTGTCTACGGTACGCTGAGGCAGAGTTTTGTCGACGTGGAACAGATGGTCCGGCTGCTTACCGAGCCGCAGGAGGTCAACGATCGGCCCGGCGCTGCGATGCTGGAGGGACATTTGTCGTCGGCGCCGCCGGCGTCCGTGCAGTTCGAGGGGGTGCGGTTCGGGTATCGGCCGGATCGGGAGATCCTCGGCGGCGTGTCGTTCACGGTGCCGGCCGGCGGGAAGCTCGCGATCGTGGGGCCGACGGGCGCGGGCAAATCGACGATCTCACGGCTGCTGTTCCGCTTCTACGACGTGACCGAGGGGTCCGTCCTGGTGGACGGGATCGACGTTCGTGACGTGACGCAGCCGAGCCTGAGGTCGGCCGTGGGCGTGGTGCCGCAGGATACGGTGCTGTTCAACGATACGGTCCGATATAACATCGCCTACGGCCGGATCGGAGCTTCGCAGGACGAGATCGAGCACGCGGCGCGGCTGGCGCAGGTGCATGACTTTATCGTCTCGCTGCCGGAAGGCTACGACACGCGGGTGGGTGAGCGCGGGCTGAAGCTCTCGGGCGGCGAGAAGCAGCGCGTGGCGATCGCGCGGACGATCCTGAAGGACCCGCGGGTGCTGATCCTGGACGAAGCGACAAGCGCGCTGGACACCGCGACGGAGCGGGAGATCGAGGCGGCGTTGAAAGCGGTTTCGGCGCGCCGGACGACGCTGGTGATCGCCCACCGGTTGTCCACAGTGGTGGATGCGGACGAGATCCTGGTGCTTGACCATGGCTTGGTGGTGGAGCGGGGGACGCACGCCTCGCTGCTGGCGGCCGACGGGCTTTACGCGACGATGTGGCGGGTGCAGGCGGAAGCAGCCGCGGAAGAGGAGGCCGTTGGTTGAGCGAGGGCGGAATGACGGGTCTTGGGCCGGACGGTCTGCCGGAGGAGTTGAGCCAGGCGGGAGAGATGGTGGACCGGCTGATCCAGCATCTGTTGGAGAAGAAGTTGCCGCCGCTGGCGATTGCGTCCGCGCTGCTGGGCGGGTCGATGGGGATGATGGCACGAACGATGGGGTCAGCGGCTTTGCTTCGGGTGTTGGATCAGGCGCGGGAGTCGGTGCGGTCCGGGGAGTTTGAGGGAGTGTCGGAGGGCGGAACGCATTAGTGGCGGGAATCGTCCGTGAAGGCGGGTCTGGGCCTGCCAGGCCCAGCGGAGTCCTGGGCAGCGCCCGGCTTGACGCGTGCCGAGCGCGCGACCATACAGCGCGCTTCGCTTCGTTCAGGGTCCTACCATGTCGCGCCGCTGCCAGATCACGGGCAAGGGTGTGCTGACCGGCAACAATGTCAGCCACGCCAACAACAAGACACGCCGCCGTTTCCTGCCGAACCTCCAGGAGGCATCGCTGGTGTCCGACGCGCTGGGTGGACAGGTGCATCTGCGGCTGACGACGAATGCGTTGCGGACGATCGAGCACAATGGTGGGCTTGATGCGTTTCTGACCGGGACGTCGAACCGCAAGCTGCCGGAGGAAGCACAGGCGCTGAAGCGGCGGGTGCTGCGAGCCCAGGAGCGGCGAGCCTCGGTGACTGCGGGAGCCTGACTCGACCGGTCAATCTGGGGTGGCATAGCGAGTCGGGCTGACAAGCGGCTTCGTGGTCGGCAAGCTGGCCGACTATCGGGTCTGCCGAACGGCCCCGCTGGCACTGCAGGTGACGGGGGCGGCACCGGCTGGGCAGCAGGTCGCGTTGAGCAATCCCCGCGGCGGGAAGTCGCGGCAGCTACCTGGGGGCGACCGGGAATTCCAACATCAACGGTCGGGTCTGCCGCACTCCGGACGGCGATCGGGTGAGGCAGACGCAGGCCGCCTGATACGGGTCACGGCGGTCACCCAACGTGCTGGCGGCGCACGCGGAGGCTCGCTCTCCCCCCACTCCCGTCTATCCATGCTTCTGAGGCAAAGCCTTGGACTCTTTAACTGTCAGGAAAGGTGCACCGTCTAGAAGGTCCCGCGGTAACCGGGGTCTTACACATGCTGACCGGAATGGGTTTCCGCCGCTCGTTCCACCTTTCGGACCGCGGCTCGGAGTGTATCTGCTTTCGGGAACCGGTCGACTTGTTCTTGGAAAGTGCCTCCGTCCGCGGTCACCATCCTGCCGTCGTGACCGGACATCGGACCGTGACTTACGCGGAGCTGGCAAACCAGGTGCGACGTTTCGCCGCATGCTTTTCAGCCGTACGGGAGCCTCGCGTTCTTGTCGCGCTGTCGCCGGGCTTTGAGGCTTATGCTGCCATGCTTGGAGCGGGGCTGGCGGGGGGCTGGTACACGCCGGTGAACATATCCTCCCCGGTTGCGAAGTTGCAGACGATTGCACGCGCAATGCGCCCCGATGTGATCGTTGCGGAGCCCGGCTTGATGGACTGCCTGCGCGAGGCGGCGCCCGAGGCGGTCCGGGTGGGTGCTGCAGATCTTGCCAGCGCGGACGTTTTCTGCGGCCGGGGCACACGACATCGAGTGGCCTACGTAATCTTCACCTCCGGTTCGACGGGCACTCCCAAAGGTGTCGTCGTCCAACGTCTCGGTCTCGCGCATTTTGTCGAGTGGCTGCACTCTTCCGGGACGATCGTTCCTGACGACCGCGTCTCGCAGCATGCGAGCATCGCTTTTGACCTCAGCGTTCTGGACATCTACGGCGCGCTGTGTTGCGGCGCCACGCTGTATCCGCTGGTGACCAACAGCGATCGAGTCCTGCCAGCACGCATGATTGATCGTGAACGCATCACGGTCTGGAGCTCGGTTCCGTCGGTTGTTGATCTCATGCAGACGGCGGGAGAGGTGACGAGCGACAATCTGCGCTCGGTGCGGATCTTCAACTTCTGCGGCGAGCCTCTGCTTGCCGAGCACCTCAGAGCGCTGCATGACGCGTCTCCGGATGCCGTCGTTCAGAACACCTATGGGCCGACTGAAGCAACGGTGTTGATGACGGCTTTGGCGCTGCGCCGTGGCGACACGGCAGGCATGCAGGGCACATCGATCGCTATCGGTCAGCCGATCCCCGGCATGGGGCTCCACCTCGCCGGCGGTCCTCATGCCGACGAGGGGGAGATCGTCATCACCGGACCGCAGCTGGCGTTGGGCTACTGGGAGGATGAGGCGAAAACGGCACAGGTGTTCAGAACGGTCGAGCTCGATGGCAGCTCGACGCCCGCCTACTACACGGGTGACTGGGCGCAGCGGCGAGATGGGCACATCTACTTCAAGGACCGGATCGACTTTCAGGTGAAGGTCCGAGGCTACCGGATCGAGCTCGACGAGGTTGCGGCCGCTGTGCGGGCGAGTGGCTGGCCGGTGGTGTGCGTCTTCAAGTGGAGGGAGGGGTTGGCCTGCGTTATCGAGTGCGCCGATCCTGGCGTCTGCAAGGTCGAGACGCTACGCGCGGAACTCGCGACACGGATCGAGAGCTACGCGATCCCCGCGATCATCCGGGTGATCAACGCGATGCCGCGCAACGAGAACGGCAAGCTTGACCGCCGTGCGGTGGAGCGATGGTTGGCGGCGCGCCTAGAAGTCATCACTTGAGTGACGCAGGTCTGGGAGCAGAGCTCCTGGTCTAGACCCTGAGCAGCCCGCTTTGCGGCGCAGCATCCCGGCTTTGCGGGAAGACGCGGTCGAGAGCTGAGCGCGAGAGGCCGAGTTGCCCGGCGAGCAGACCCTTCGCGAGGCTGCGCACGTCGCGTGTCGGCTGGAGGTCGCGATCATCGAGCAGGCGGCCGGCGCCCAGGCCCGGCCAGTCGGCCAGCACGCGGCCACCGTTGACCGAGCCGCCGGCGAGGAAGGCGACCGTGGCGGTGCCGTGGTCGGTGCCGTTGGTGCCGTTGACGCGGGCAGTGCGGCCGAACTCGGTGATGGTCAGGATGGCGGTGTCGTTCCAGGCGGGGCCGAGCGCGTCGTGGAGTGCGGCGATGCCGGCATCGAGCGTCGCCAAGGCATTCGCGAGTTGGCGGGGCTGGTTCTGGTGAGTGTCCCAGCCGCCGAGCTCGAGTGCCGCGACGCGTGGCCCGTCGGAGGCCGCAAGGAGACGGCCAGCGGCGTCGGCCAGGATGACGAACGGCGGCCGGTGGTCGGCGGCCGTGGTCCCGGCAAGCGTGCGGTCGGCAAAAGCGCGCTCGGCCAAGCCCTCGATCAGGGCGGGATGAAGGATTGGGTCGCGGGCGTTCAGTGCCACGACCTTGGCCAGCAGCACCGGATCGGCGGCGGGAGCGTGGCTTGGCGCCCAGGAGCCGATGTCGGCCGGACCACGCGCGATCAGGGGCGTGCCGACGCCGATCGTGACGGCTTCGTGGTCGCGCCGGGTTGGTGGGAGAGCGAGGACCGCGCGGTTGAGCCAGCCGCTTGAGAGGCGCTGGTCGGCGCCGCTTTCGAGGTAATCCTGCGCTTCGAAATGGCTGCGGCTTCGGTAGTGACCGGCGACCGCGTGGACAGGGAGCATCTGGCCGGAGACGTAGAGGGCGTGCATGGCCGCGAGCGACGGATGCAGGCCGTAAAAGCCGCCGAGATCGAGCAGGCCGCCAGGCTGGCCGATCGGAGCTTGGGGGAGAAGCGGTGCGCGAAGCGTGGTGAGCGCGGGATCGCCGTGAGGAACGACCGCGCTCATGCCGTCCATCGCGCCGCGCAGGATGATGACGACGAGGCGCTTGCTGGTGGGAGCGGAGGCGAGGGCCAGCGCGCTCCGGCCCAGTGAGACGGTGCCGGCGAGGCCGAGAAGGGCCGCGCGTCTGGTGAGCATCGGCGGTGCAGGTCGGATCATGTCAGCGTCTCTGAAACTCGGGGCTGGCGAGAAGGAGCGCGAACGCCTCCTGGCGGGAGCCGGCATGGGTGATGGCGGTCGCGGTCGCGGGGTGGAGCAAGGGGCCGAGGCTGATCTCGGCAACCGTGAGCGGATCGGCCTCGGCGCTGGCGTGGGCGGCAAGGATGCCGGCGACGTCGACACGCCGCAGTATTGGCGACGGGCCAGCCCAGTCGGTGGCGTGGTCGGGCCAACCGTTGGGGAGCGGTGCTTCGAAGATCGGCTGGCCGAGATAGGCGAGAAGGTTGGGACCGTCGGGCTTGGGGCCTGGCGGGAGTTCGAGCGCGCGGAAGGCGGCAAGAACAAAGTCGAGCGGGCTGCGCAGCTTGGTGAGCGGCCGGCGTGCGGAGGGCAGGTCGAGGAGTGCCACTGAGGTGGCGCGTAGATCGCCGTTTGTGTCGCGCAGGACGGCGGCGACGCGGGTGACCTCGCGCGGGTCGGGATCGTCGTTGCCGAAATGGGTGACGAGCTTGCGGGCGAGATGGGCGTGCGTGGCCGGGTGGGAGGCGAGAAAGGCGAGAGCCTCGATGCCGCCCTGTTCGCCTTCCGGAAAGGTCTGCGCAAAGAGGGTTTTTGGCCCGGGTTCGTGCGCGCCGGCACGGAAAAGGAAGCCGTAAGGCAGGTCCTGCTGCTGGACCGACCAGCCGGTAAGGATGGCGGCGAAGCTGGTGACGTCGGCTTGAGTGTAGCCGGAGGCTGGGCTGAGCGTGTGCAGCTCGAGACATTCGCGGGCGAGATTTTCGTTGAGGCCGTGATGGCTGCGTTGGCCCGCGCGGCTGTTGGGGCCGATCGAGCCGACATTCTCCAGGTAAT
>CAXUIA010000093.1:0-8709 GCA_964250835.1 uncultured Acetobacteraceae bacterium
TTGAACTACACCCGCGCGGGCCTGAGCATAGGTGAGCGGGGCTGCCGGCTCAAGCGGGCGCTCGTTGACGCGTGCGGGGTGGAAGCCTAGCGTGCGCCTCCCTCGTGATTTGTCGGGCCGGCTTGCGGCGAGGTAAAACAAGCAGCTGAAAGAGGCAGCCTCCGTGAGGGCACTCGTGGTCGGTCCGGCGTTTGGAGGACTGCGATGCACGAGAAGACGTTTCGGACGGCCACTAAGCTGGTGCATGGCGGTGTGGCGCGCAGCCCGTTCGGCGAGACGAGCGAGGCGCTCTATCTGACGTCCGGGTTCGTTTATGACGACGCGACGCAGGCAGAGGCGACGTTCGCCGGCACTGAGACTCACTATCAGTATTCCCGGTTCGGCAATCCCACGGTCGCGATGTTCGAGGAGCGGCTCGCCGGGATTGAGGGCGCCGAAGCGTGTCGCGCCACCGCGACGGGCATGGCTGCGGTGCACGCGTCGATGCTGTGTCAGTTGCGCGCCGGCGATCACGTGGTGGCGTCGCGCGCGCTGTTCGGCAGCTGCTTCTGGATCGTGAGCGAGCTGCTCGGGCGCTACGGGATCAGCCACGCGTTCGTCGACGGGAGCGATCCCGATCAGTGGCGCGCGGCCTTGTCGAGGCCGACCGCGTTGGTGCTGCTCGAGACGCCATCCAACCCGATGCTCGACATCGTGGACATCCGTGCGGTTTCCGATCTCGCGCACGCGGCGGGTGCGACCGTGGTGGTCGACAACGTGTTCGCGACACCTCTGGGGCAGCGGCCGCTCGCGCTGGGTGCGGACGTGGTGGTGTATTCGGCGACCAAACATCTCGATGGCCAAGGGCGGGTGCTGGGCGGTGCGGTGCTTGGGCGACGGGGCTGGGTCGAGGAGACGCTGCAGCCGTTCCTGCGCAATACCGGTCCGGCGCTCTCGCCGTTCAACGCCTGGTTGCTGCTGAAGGGAATGGAGACGATGGCGCTGCGTGTGGACGCAGCGCAGCGGAGTGCCGCGAAGATTGCCGAGTTCCTGGCGCGCCGTTCGGGGGTGGTGTCGGTGCGGTATCCGTTTCGCGACGATCATCCGCAGGCGGCACTCGCGCGAGCGCAGATGAGCGGCGGCGGCACGCTGGTGACGTTCACGGTTGAGGGCGGCAAGGCGGCGGCGTTCCGGCTGATGGATGCGCTGCGGCTGATCTCCGTGTCGAACAATCTGGGCGACACCAAGTCGCTGATTACGCACCCGGCGACGACCACGCATATGAAGATCGGACCTGACGAACGGCGCCGGCTCGGGATCGGTGACGGCGCGGTACGGCTTTCGGTGGGGCTTGAGGACGTCGACGATCTGATCGACGATTTGGAACTTGGGCTCGTTTCGCTCGCTCCCGACACGGCATCGGAGGGCACGTGAGCGGCCTTCGCTCCGGCGTGGAGGGTGGCGTGTCGGCCGAGAACGAGGACGAGAGCGCGGCTTACAGCGAGATGACGCGCGACATACGCGTGAGCGTTCGCTCGTTCTTTCTCGACGATCAGTCGCAGCCTGAGGACCGACGGTTCGTATGGGCCTACCGGGTGAGGATCGAGAACCACGGCAGCCAGAGCGTCCGGTTGATGCGCAGGACCTGGATGATCACGGATGCGGTCGGCCGCACCCAGCATGTGGATGGCGAAGGCGTGGTGGGAGAGCAGCCGCTGCTTGAGCCCGGTGAGGCGTTCGAATACACATCCGGCACGCCGCTCGAGACGCCGACGGGGTTTATGCGCGGCGCCTACCAGATGGTGATCCCGTCATCGGGCGAGCATTTCGATGTGACCATTCCGGCCTTCAGCCTGGACAGTCCGCACCAAGCCCGCCTGCTGCATTAGTCTGCCGCCTGGAGCGTGCTGGTCCCTGGCTCGCAAAGCTGTGAGCTGATCCCACGTGACCTGAAAGATTAACAGGACGAAACCATTGGACATCGTGCCGACCACTATTCATGAGGCTGTCCGTCGTCCGAGCCGGGCTGAAGCGGAGGAGGCGGTCAGAACGCTGATACGCTGGGCCGGCGACGATCCGGACCGCGAGGGCCTGCGCGATACGCCGGGACGTGTGACGCGCGCCTATGGCGAGCTGTTCTCGGGCTACGACGTCGATCCGCACGCGCTGCTCGCCCGCACGTTTGATGAGGTCGAGGGCTACGACGAGATCGTGCTGCTGCGCGACATACGGCTCGAGAGCACGTGCGAGCATCACATGGTGCCGATCATCGGGCGGGCGCACGTGGCCTATCTGCCGCGCAAGCGGGTGGTGGGGATCAGCAAGCTGGCGCGCGTGGTGGACGCCTATGCGCGCCGGCTGCAGATACAGGAAAGGCTGACGGCGCAGATTGCATCCGCGATCGAGGATGTCTTGCAGCCGTTCGGCGTCGCGGTGATCATCGAGGCCGGACATCAGTGCATGACCACGCGCGGCGTGCACAAGCCGGGGGTTTCGATGGTGACGAGCCGCATGCTGGGAGCGTTCCGCACGCAGCCGGACACGAGGCGGGAGCTGCTGTCGATGATCGGCCCGCGCGGTCGCGACGGGCTCGATTTCTGAGCCGCCCCGTGGCCGGCTCGATCGTGCCGGTGGTGCTGTCGGGCGGGTCGGGCAGCCGGCTGTGGCCGGTCTCCCGCGCCAGCTTCCCCAAGCAGCTATGGCCGCTGATCAGCGACCGGACGATGCTGCAGGAGACGGCGCTGCGCGCGGTGGGCGACGGGTTCGCCCCTCCGGTGGTGGTGTGCAACCAGGAGCACCGGTTTCTGATTGCCGAGCAATTGCGCGAGGTGGGACTGACGGGCGCGCGCCGGCTGCTTGAGCCGTTCGGCCGCAACAGCGCGCCCGCGATCGCGGCGGCGGCTGTGCTGGTGTCGGAGACCGATGGGGACGCGCTGTTGTGGATGATGGCGGCGGATGCGGCGATCGGGCGCGACGATGCGCTTGCCGAGGCGCTTGGGCGCGCGGTCGCAGCGGCTCGGACGGGTCTGATCGTGACGTTCGGAATGCGGCCGGTGCGGGCGGAGACCGGCTACGGCTACATCCACGTGGGCGAGGCGATCGAGGGCGTCGCGGGCGTCTACCGGATCGAGCAATTCGTGGAAAAGCCGAGCGCCGAGCGTGCGGCGGCACTCGTCGCGTCGGGAGATCACCTTTGGAACTCGGGCATGTATGTGTTCGAGGCGCGCGCTCTCATTGAGGAGCTGGGCCTGCATGCCCCCGAGGTGCTGCGCGCGGCACGGGAGGCGGTCGAGAAGCGGGCGGAGGACCTTGATTTCCTGCGGCTCGATTCGGCAGCGTTCGGGCGTGCGCCCGACATCAGCCTGGACTACGCGGTCGCCGAGCGCACCCACCGGGCCGCCGTCGTGCCGGCCGACCTCGGCTGGTCCGACGTCGGCTCGTGGGATGCGCTGTGGGACATCTCGCCCAAGGACGCGCAGGGCAATGTCGGCGTGGGCGACGTGCTGCTGGAGCACGCGCGGAACTGCTACGTGCGGTCCGACGGGATCGTGACCGCGGTGGTTGGCGTGCAGGACATCGTCACCGTGGTCACCGAGGATGCGGTGCTGGTGACCCATCGCGACCGGGCGCAGGACGTCAAGCGCGTGGTCGAGCGGCTACGCGAGGCGGGGCGGCCGGAAGCGCTCGCGCACAATCGCGCCTATCGGCCCTGGGGCTTCTATGAAAGCCTGATCCGCGGCGACCGGTTTCAGGTCAACCGGATCGTGGTCTTTCCGGGCTGCCGGATGTCGCTGCAGAAGCATTTCCACCGGGCCGAGCATTGGGTGGTGGTGGCGGGCACCGCACTCGTCGCGCGCGATGGCGAGGAAGAGCTGTTGCGCGAGAACGAGAGCGTCTACCTGCCGATCGGCGTTGCCCATCGGCTGTCGAACCCGGGTCGGATTGCGCTGACGCTGATCGAGGTGCAGTCGGGGGCTTACATCGGTGGCGACGATATCGTACGCCTGGAGCCGTAATAACTCGGGAGTGAGGCACGTGCGTTCTCGTTTCGCTCTCGCAGCGCTGGCCGTCGCTGCGGTGTACGCGCCGGCACGGGCGATCGACAAGGCGGCGCCTGCCGCACCGCGCGATGCGATCGTCGACACCTTTCACGGCGAGACGGTTGCCGACCCTTACCGCTGGCTGGAGGATGGCGACGACCCGCGAACGGTGGCCTGGAGCGAGGCTGAGAACGCACGGGCGCGCGCCGCACTCGACCTGCCGATCCGGACTGTCATCGCGTCGCGTCTCAGGCGGCTTTACGCGGGGGCCTCGCCGTCCTGGACGAGGGTCATTGCGGCTGGCGGGCACATCTTCGCGCTCGCCTCCGTGCCGCCGAGGCAGCAGCCGATGGTGGCTGTGATGGGGCCGGACCTCAATCCTCGAACGCAGCGCTTCGTGATCGATCCGAATACCATCGATCCGAGCGGGCAGACCGCGATTGACTGGTTCGTGCCGTCACCGGACGGCCTGCTCGTCGCCGCTTCGCTGTCGCGCAATGGAAGCGAGGACGGCTCGGTTCATGTGTTTCGCACCGCCGACGGAACCGAGCTGGGCGACGTGATCCCGCGCGCGCAGTTTCCAACCGCCGGCGGCAGTCTCGCCTGGGCGCCGAACTCGAAGGGATTTTGGGTGACGCGCTATCCGGGTGACGAGCGGCCGCCTGCTGACCGGCACTTTTTCCAGCAAGTTTACTTCCACAAGCTCGGGACCGATCCCGCGTCCGACACCTACGTGGCGGGCAAGGATTTCCCGAGGATCGCCGAGATCGTGCTCGACAACCGGTTCAATCCGAACGTGCTGATGATGTCGGTCGCCGACGGCGACGGCGGCGCATTCGAGCACATCGTGGTGGGGGCGGACGGCGTCCCGCACCAGATCGACGGGTTCGCCGACGGGGTGGTCGCGGCGACCACGGGGGCTGATGGCACCCTCTATATGGTTTCGCGCGCGGGCGCTCCGCGCGGAAAGCTGCTGGCGCTGGCGCCGGGCCACACGAGCCTTGCCGACGCGCGTGTGCTGGTGCCCGAGGGTTCGGCCGCGATCCAGGGCGGCGGCGAGTTCGGCGGCGAGCCGGTGGTGGTCACGCCCGACGCGCTCTACGTGCGCGAGCTTGATGGTGGCCCGTCGCGGGTCGCGATCTACCGTCATGACGGGACGCCCGACGGCCTGCTCCCGCTGCCGGATCCGGCAGCGGTGCCGGAGGTCGATCCGGTCGGACCGCACCGCGTGGTCTTTGCGGTCGAGACCTATGTCAGACCGCCGATGTTCCTGTCATGGGACGAGAGCGCGCACCGTTCCGGAACCACGGCGCTGGTGCAGACGAGCCCGGTGTCGTTCTCGGATGCGACCGTCACGCGCGTGCTCGCGACGTCCAGGGATGGCACAAAGGTGCCGGTCACTATCGTTGCGCGTCGGGGCGTGAAACTCGACGGCCGCAACCCGGCACTGCTGTACGGCTATGGCGGCTACGGGGTTTCGCTGACGCCGGAGTTCCTGGGACCGGAGGAACGGCTGTGGCTCGATGCCGGTGGGGTGTACGCGGTCGCCAACCTGCGCGGCGGCGGCGAGTATGGCGAGCAGTGGCACCTGGATGGTGCTCTGACGAAGAAGCAGAACGTCTTCGATGATTTCTACGCGGCCACCCGTCTGCTGATCGACCGGCATTATACCTCACCGGCGCATCTCGCGATCCTGGGAGGCAGCAATGGCGGGCTGCTGATGGGCGCGGCACTCACGCAGCACCCCTCGTGCTACCGGGCAGTGGTGTCGCTGGTGGGCATCTACGACATGATGCGGGTCGAGCTCGATCCGAACGGGACGTTCAACGTCACCGAGTTCGGGACGGTCAAGGATCCTGCCGAGTTCAAAGCGATGATCGCCTACTCGCCGTATCACAGTGTCCGCAACGGCGTCGCCTACCCGGCGGTGTTCATGGCGACGGGCACGCATGACGGCCGGGTGAACCCGATGCATTCCCGCAAGATGATCGCGGCGCTGCAGTCGGCGACCAGCTCGGGGCATCCGATCTATCTGGCGATCAGCGACAAGTCCGGCCACGGCATCGGCAGCTCGCTCGACGTGAAGGTGTCGCAACGGGCGGACGATCTGACCTTCCTTTTCACTCAGCTCGCCATGCACCTCGGGACCTCGCATTGAGAGCATTGTTGCTGGGCCTGCTGTTCGCGGCACCGCTCGGGGCGTGCCAGGCCGCAGGCGGGCGGGTGACGAACGTCATCGGGATCGACACCTCCGAAGGCGTCAACGAGGTGTCGCGGTTCGCGCCAGACGGGCGTCAGGCGTTGATCGTGGTGGCGCGCCAATCGGGGCCGGCGAGCCCACAGGTCATGCTGGTGCTGCTGCCACGCACGACGCCGGTGCGTGGCTGGGACGTGGTCGGCGTGTCGGACGGGAACGGCCGGGTCGACAGCGCGCCGCGTGCGGGGACGACGCGTCAGAGCCGCGTGCGGTTCGCACGCGCCAAGGTGGGCGGCCTGCCGGCGACGCTGATGTTTGTCGCCAACCCTGGGTATGAGGCCGGGCGGTTCGAGATCGTGACTTACCGTCTGGTGACAGACGGCGATCACGCAAGCGGGTCGGGCGCAATCTTTGATCCGATCCGGACCATCTCACCGGCGCAAAGCTTCTGCTCCGCGGGAGATGCGCTCGACGAGGTAGAAGGTTTGGACCCGCAGCCGGAGGACGGGTGCCCCGGCGCTTAGGTCTGGGCGCGACCGGATCCGCCGGGTCACCGGACGCGCCGAATTAGAAGTCGAAGCAGCGGCCTTTGCGTTCCCAGTCGCCGTAGCGGGTGGGTTCCGGGCCTTTCGGGCCGCCAATCTCTGCCGGGCGGTCGTCTTGCTGTTTCGTCTCTGGTTGCGGCTGCTTGGGTTCTTTGTCCATGGGTCCTAGGTCGACATGCCGCCGCGCGTCGTCAAGCGGCGGGGACGGTGGATTTAGAAGCCCATGGTCGCCATATCTCCACCCGTCCGATGGGAGGGTCACGATGCGGATTGTTCTCGGTGGCGACAGCGCGGGTGAACCGCTGGTCAAAGTGCTGGCGGCGCATCTCAAGGAGAAGGGCGGACATGACGTGGTCGATCTGTCGCAGCCCGAAACGGACGCGCGGGAGTTCTACGCCGAACTGACTGATCGGGTGACCAATCGGCTGCTGGCGGGCGAGTTTGACCGCGGGGTCCTGGTCTGCGGCACCGGGATCGGCGTGTCGATTTCCGCCAACAAAGTCCCGGGCATCAGAGCGGCGCTGACGCACGACACCTACTCGGCGGAGCGGGCCGCTCTGAGCAACGATGCGCAGTTCATCACTATGGGTGCGCGCGTGATCGGGCCGGAGCTCGCCAAATCGATCGTCGATACGTTCCTGGCCAACAGCTTCGATCCGGCGAGCCGATCGGCGCCGAACGTGGAGGCGATCAAGACGCTTGATGCGAAGTACTCGCGGGCGTCCTGACTGGTGGTGTCTGGTCGCCGACCCGCCTGCTCAAGAGGTCGTGATCGTTGCGCTTCTGAAGCCAATGATAAATCCTTGCCGTCGGCATCGCATGGCTCGGCGAGAGGGAGACGAAATTGGAACAGATCGTGTCTGTGTTCGCAGGCAATGACATCCTTGTCGATGCCGCCAACGCGTCCGCGCTTCGCACGCGCGTCGAGGACTGCTTAGACCGGTCCGCTGAGGTGGTGGTGTTAGACTTTGCCGGCGTGAACGGCGTGTCGAATGATTTTGCCGACGCTCTGCTTGGACCGCTGTTTGATCTGCTCGGCGACGCGTTGTCCGAGAAGGTGCTGCTTGATAATTGCTCGGCGTCCGTGCTGGCCGACCTCCGTTGTCTCGCCGAGATGCACCGTCCGGTGGAGATCAGCCCACGTCCGAGTGCCACGAAACGCGGTCGCCAGGCCGCCTGAACAGCGCTCGCTCATTGACTAAGATGATAAGGTAGGTCGTCGGCCGTTCGTCCGAGCGGCTGCGCTGCCTGCTGCGATGACGAGGCGAGACGCAGCGATAGATGTCGTCATCTTCGGGCTCCAGCTCCGACCTTTCGGCGCACGCTACAGCAAGGCGCGTCCAGACGCGGGCGCGCTTTCGTCAATCCAGTCGCGAGTGGCTACCATCCCGTGAACCAGGGATGGAGAGCTTTGTGGACGGACAGGCGCTGAGTGGCGTGTCGCGCCGGGTGCGTCGACTGAGGACCGGTGCGTTGGCGCTCCTGGTCGTGGCAGGCTGCGTCAACTACATGGATCGATCGGCGGTCGCGGTCGCCAACGGCCCGATCCGGGGCGAGCTTGGCCTGTCGCCGGCCGAAATGGGGCTGCTGCTCTCGTCATTTGCCTGGGCTTACGGACTGGCGCAGCTGCCGGCAGGCATGCTGGTAGATCGCTTCGGTCCGCGCCGGACGCTCGGCATTGGGTTGGTGGTGTGGTCGGCAGCCCAGGTCGGCAGCGCGTTCTCTCGCTCGCTGCTGGGCTTTACAGCCGCGCGCGTGGCGCTGGGCCTCGGCGAGTCTCCGATGTACACGGGTGGAACCCGCGTGTGCGCCGACTGGTATGCCGAGCGTGAGCGAACGATGCCGGTGGCAGTGTTCAACGCCTCGGCGTCGCTTGGCCCGGCGATTGCGCCGGCACTCCTGACTGCGTTGATGTCAGCTTACGGCTGGCGATCGATGTTCGTGGTGA
>CAXUIA010000094.1:0-8661 GCA_964250835.1 uncultured Acetobacteraceae bacterium
CGTATGTGGGATCCATGCCTGTCGCTCCAGTTTGGCGGCTTTACAACCCTCCCACATCTCTGGCGCCGTCAGGTTTAAGCGGCAGCATAGTCGTGAGTCGCCTCGCGCCGAACGATGGAGGAGGTGAGCGAACTGTTATTCTGTTTCGTCAGGACGGCGAACTCGCTGATTGGAGCAGGGCGGCCCACCAGCCACCCTTGCACCTGCTGGCAGCCCGCTTTGCGCAGAAACTGGAGCTGCAAATCCGTCTCGACTCCCTCTGCAACCACCGGCACAGCGAGACCGCGCGCAAGGTCCAGCATGGCTTGAACCATCGCCATGTCTTTTCCTGCGGATGTGTTCGTGAGTCCCGCGATAAAGCTGCGATCGATCTTGATCTGGTCGAACGGAAACGTCCGCAAAGTGGCAAATGAGGAGTAGCCCATCCCGAAATCGTCTAACGAGATCAGGACACCCAGCGCCTTGAGGCGGTTGAGAACAGCCAGAACCTGAACGGTGTCGCGGATGAGCACGCCTTCGGTGACTTCCAGGACCAGACGTTGAGGCGCGAGACCAGTCGACTTGAGCACCTCCTCGACCAGTCGGGCGAATGTCTCACCCTGTTGAACCTGCACCGGCGAGACGTTGACTGCCACTCGCAGCGGCGCCACCCAAGATGCGGCTTCCCGACACGCCTCACGCAAGACCCAGGCGCCAATCGCGACAATGGCCCCGCATGCTTCTGCCAGCGGTATGAACGTGTCTGGTGCAACCGCGCCTCGCTCCGGATGACGCCAGCGGAGCAAGGCCTCGAAGCCGAGCACGGCGTCCTCACCGGTCGTGGCGGCAAGCGGCTGCCAGGCGAGCGAAAACTCATTGCGTGAAGAAGCCGTGACGAGATCAGACTCAAGACGCCGCCGCTCGCGCAGCTCTCTGTCCATCTCCGGCCGATACTCAACGGCCTGGTTCTTGCCGGCCCACTTTGCCCTGTACAGCGCAAGATCGGCATTGCGCAGCAGCACCTCCGGCTCTGCGCCATCGGCGGGAAAGCGCGCGATGCCGATGGAAGCCGACACGCACGCCCGTAAAGAACCCGTCCCGATATCGTAGGGACTGCCAAGCACTTCGACCAACCGCTCTGCGAAGTCCTTTGCAGACTGACGAGACAAAGCTTTTGTCTGCAGGACGACGAACTCGTCACCACCCAGACGCGCGACAATGTCGTGAGCACCGACGGACCGGGAAAGCCGGTCTGCGACCTCGCAGAGCAGCCGATCGCCGGCCCCATGCCCATGAACATCGTTGATCGTCTTGAAACCGTCCAGATCGAGACAAAACACCGCCAGTTCGCTCTCAGCGGCGCTGGCCTTGGCGACCGCATCAGTGAAACACTCGCGCAAACGCGACCTGTTGACGAGACCGGTGAGGCCGTCGTGGTGGGCGAGCTTGAAGATCCTCTCGGCCGCCGCGCGTTCCTCCGTCACGTCCCTGCAGACTCCGCGCACCGCGACCGCGCGGCCAAACGTGTCCGCTTCCAGATGCATCTCCGACCAGAACCAAACGGGACTGCCGTTGGGGCGTGTTGCACGCCACTCCTGTTCGACAGCCGCAACGCCACTCGCCGCTCGTGAGAGAGCATCGGCGACCGTCGACCGATCCTCGGGATGCACCAGGCCAAGCAGACTTTCCATGCTTGGATCGGAACTGCCAGGAGCCGTGCCAAGCAGCTTGTGCAGCTCGTCTGACACCGTCAAGGTTCCAGTCAGGATGTCGTGCCGCCATGTCGCGATCCGCGCGATCCGATGCGCGTCACGTAGCTCCGCGGCGTGCTCAGCCGCCGCGTGCGCCGCCATCTCTCGTTCGTGTGCCCGCTGCGTCGCCTCCAGAGCCTGTTGATCAGCGAGCCGAACGAACTCGTCGCGCTGAAGCGCTTCCCGTTCGTTGAGGAGGTATGTGCGGCGTTGCTCCCGTTCGAGACGGTGATTGGCAAGCAAAGTGAACCCGCAGGTCGCCATCACGGCGGTCCCGACCATGTGTTTTACACCGGGACTGACACCGTGGAGCAGCGAGAGATCAACAACATTGCAGAGGATTGTCACCGCCGACGCTGGCAGCGCGAAGCGGAAACGCACCGCAGCCACAACGTTGATGTACAACAAAGTTAAAACCGGCGCGTATCGAAAGAAAATGGCTGCCGGATAGGTGCTGCCCTGGTAGGCAATGATCGGTGCGATCAGGCCGAGAACCGCTATGCAGGCCTGTGCCGCCTCCCTGTGCCGCACCGGAGGCTCGGTCCGCATGTAAGCGATGACCGCCAGCGCCAGCGGTGACATCACGGCGAGCTGAACAGTGACCTCTCGCCAGGCGATATCTGGAAGCAGGCTGAAGTAGTTCGGTATGAACATGTTGCAAAGAACAAAGCCGAGAAAGCCGTAGCGTACAAAGATACGGCATCGTTCGGGACCGGCTTGATGTTCGAACCGGGCTTCAAGTTCATCATTAAAGCGTAACAGGTACCGCCCACCGAGCAACGCGGCGTCGATAAGCTTCGCCCGCCGTTTCGCCATGTCGGCGCTTTCGCTCTGAAACGACGTCTCGGCCACTCGATCCTCGCTGGGCGCGACTGCACTTCACGCCAGAGGCACCGAGTATACCGATGAGACTTTAAAGCATCCCTAAACTCCTGATCGACTCACGCGCGGCCGGCACTACCCCTCTCCATGAACCACCACCTCGTATCCGTCCCACCAGGGAGTCCAGTCCCCGACTGCCGCTTCGAGAACCAAAGCCCCACCGGCCCAGCGAACCGTCTGCCGAAAGAACGTCCCATTCCGATAGGCATGCGACGACCCATCATCGTCGTACACCGATCCAGAACACTCGGGCCCCGGATAGACGTTCAGCGTCAGCTTGCCCGACAACCGCTCCCCCGTGTGCTGCACGACGGGCTGCGTCGGCACGATCCGCCCACCGCGCGCAAACACCGGCAAGTGTCCCAACCGGCGTTCCAACATCACCGGCTCGCTGCCATCGACGCGCGTCCCCGTCCAGTAATCATACCAGTCAACACCGGCGGGCAGCTTGAGCAGATAATCATCCAGCCCGTCCACGGGTGGCGGCGCGACCAGCAGCGCGTCGCCAAACATGAACTGCGCCTCCTCTCGCCGCAGCGCCGCGTCATCGAACTCCAGGAACATCGGCCGCATCAGCGGCACGCCACTGCGCGACGTCTCCTCAAGACAGGTGTAAATGTAGGGCAACAGCACGTAACGTGCCTCAATCGACGCCCGGCGCAGCGTTTCATGTTCAGCGCCGTGCACCCAAACTTCCTGATCCTGCGTGTTGAGGTCAGTGTGATTACGCATGATCGGATTGAAAGCCCCGAGAGCGATCCAACGCGTCAGCAACTCCGGCGTCGGACTTCCCTTGAAGCCGCCGATGTCGCAACCCGCCATCGCAAACCCCGACAACCCGAGGCTCAACAAGTGCGGCGTTGACAGTCGAAGATGGTTTTCCGTGCTGCTGTTGTCGCCCGTCCAGGTCACCGCCGTCCGATGTCCGCCGGCATAGCTCGCACGTGTCATGACAAACGGCCGCCGATCCGGCACGAGCGCCGTCAGACCGTCATACGTCGCGCGCGCATTCTGCATCCCATACACGTTGTGTATTTCGGCGTGACCAGCCGTCCGCGTCTCAAACCCGGGCTCCTCGATCCGGTGCACCACGTCGAGCGGCATCGTGTGCCCCGGCGTCTTGAACACCGCCGGCTCGTTCATGTCGTTCCAAAACCCGGCAACCCCGATCTCGACCGCGAACTCTCGATGCAGCGTCCCCCACCACTCTCGCGTAACCGCGCGCGTGAAATCAGGGAACACGCAACTTCCCGGCCACACCTCGCCGACATAATCCTCACCGTCCGGCTGACCCACGAAATGCTCGCCTTCCTTGCCGCTCCGGTAAGGCGCGTAATCCTCGCCAGGCGTATGCGGCACGTGCAGGTCGGCGATGACCACGGTGGCAATGCCCTCGTCCCGCAACGCCGCCACCGTCTCGCCGAATGCCGGAAAGCCAGGCCCGGTCGTGAACGGCCGGTTCCGATCCTGAAAGCCGATATCGAGCCACAGAGCATCGAGCGGGATCCGCCTTTCCCGGTGCAGCCGAACCACTTCCAGCGCCCGCTCAGCCGTCTCGTAGCTGTAACGACATTGCTGATATCCTAGTGCCCAGCGCGGCGGCAAAGCCATCCGCCCCACCAGCGCCGTAAACCGTTCCAGCACCTGCTTCGGCCTCGGACCCGCGAATACATGATAGCGCACGCCGCCGCCTGCCGCCGACAGCCCGATTGCGTCCGCCGACGTTACCCCCAGGTCGAATGCCGACCGATGGGTGACGTCGAGAAACAAACCCCACGCGTTTCCACCCGGCCTGACCGCCAGCAAAAACGGGATCGACTTGTACAGCGGGTCCCAAGCCTCCTGGTAGCCGTAGGCGTCGGTGTTCCACATCTGATAGGCCTGACCGCTTTTCTCCAGCGGTCCGGGCTTGTCACCGAGACCATAGTAGTATTCGTCCGGCGCCGCCATCTTGCGCAGCCGAAAGCCCGTCTCGTCGAACCGGATTGGATCGGACGCGTGATCCCGGCACAGCACCGTCCCATCCATGTCCGAAATCGTCAGCCTCATCGTCGATCGATCGATCGACACCAGCAGTTCACCCGTCGAGAAACTGGCATCATCCCCGTGCATCACCGCGGTGTCGCGCGACCACAACTCCGGCAAGACCGCCCAAGACGCTCGCTCCGGCAGACTGTCGCCTGCTGCGGCTGCCACCCTGATCGAGCCCGCTTCCGAGGCCGTCACCTCCAACACCATGGAACCGTCGCGCGCCACGATTCCGCCCGGCCGCTGCTCAAAGACAATCATTCACCACACACTCCGGCACGGCCGCGCTGACCGACGGCATTCCGGCGACCGTCGGGCCGCCCTGTTCCAACATCAACCATGTAACGCAGCGCACCTGGGCAGGATTTCAACCTCGCCCGGCTTTCCAGACGTTGGCGGGCAGCCCCCTTTGTTCCGAAACAGCCCATGCCGTTTCGAAAACAAAACTTGCGCGGTTGTTTCCATGGGTTACATTCTATCGGCCGCTCAAGCGACGCCTGCCTGACTTGCAACTGTCGTAACTTGGGGAGAACCATGCCCCCGCTCATGTTGTTGGCTCTCCTCACCGTCTCGTTCGGCTGTTTCTTGTCCTTTGCTTGGGGCCTATACAATCATTTCCGTGTGGAGCGTCCGGTACCGCTCGCTATGCGCGGCCTCTCTCTGCTGAGCGCCGCCACCTTCGGCGGCTACGTCGCCCGGCTATGGACGGCCCTGACGGACCAATCCGCAGTGTGTGTCGCGACCGTGCTATTCGTCGCGTCTCTCGCCTTGTTCTGGTGGGCAATCCGCGCGACCCGCCGCGATCCTCCCTTCGTCGCCCACAGCTCTGCGGGATTGTCTCGGCTGCACGTCACCGGACCATACAGGGTAATCAGGCACCCGTTCTACGCGGCCTACATTCTCTTTTGGTTGGGCGTTGCAGTCGCTGCCGGTCCATTGCTCTGGGCGCCCACGCTGATGCTTTGTATTTGGTATGTGCTGACCGCACGCCACGAGGAACGCGCATTGCAGTCGGGTGCACTGGAGACCGACTACCGGACGTATCGCGCCCGGACAGGTATGCTTTTCCCCCGCTACCAGGGACGTGGCATCGCTCCTCATCCCGCGTCGCTCACGGCTGCCGATCAGGCGGTCACGCTAAGTCTCAACTAGTCGCGACACCAAAGCCTCCTGTCCTGGACAATTATGATTGGGCAAAGCGTTGGGAACAGTTGATCCCGGCAGCCGGCCTCGAAGCCAAGCCTCGACGCAAAACTCTGATGTCAGGCACCGCAGATCCCCAATCATCCACGTCCACAGAGGTCTCATTGGCCAGCTGGCGTAGAGCCCCGTCTAGCCTGTTGATTGCAGGCCCGTTGCTGAAAAGGATTTAGGGTCAACCAGCCCCACTGTCGGCGGCTCTTGCATTTGCGCCAGGGAGCCCGTCGCTGCTCTAGCTCCTGCTATCGTGTTCAGCAGCCCGCCAAAGCATCAACCGTGCTGCCGACCTCAATCACCCCCGCCACAACAATGCGTGCGGTGATGCCGCCGTGACCGCGCACGGCGTTGTAGCCGCCATGTCCGAACTCCTCTTCCATGCGCGAGCAGGGATGGCACTCGCCGGTTCCCTCCAGCACTGCCGAACCAATCCTGAACCGCCGGCTGCGCAGTGCCATTGGATTGATCCCCGTCGTGACCAAGTTCCGCCGCAGACGCTCGGGTGCGATCTCGTCAAGCCCCAGGAACGAGGCGATTGCATCGACCTGCTCGCGTCCGATCAGCGTCACTTGTCGGCTGCGCCGACTGCCCTGATAATGATCCCCCGCAAGCCCAACCTCCGTGTCAGCCAATACTGATCCGACTGACAGCAATCTCGCGCGTCGTGCAGGCCGCACACCAATCCAGACCAATGTACCCTGACGTCCGGGCGCATCCATTAAATGCGCGAGCGGCGACGAGGCACCGAACACTTGGCTCATCCTCCTCAGCTATGTGGGGCCGAGCTCAGAACGAGCGCCAGATAACCCCGGATAATCTGCAGTGCCTTGTCCGCCTTCATAGGCAGCGGCACGTGATGCGACCGGCAATAAAGAATGGTCGCGGCCAGAGCATCCCGGCCGGCAACAACCAATGTCTGGCGCTCAGGGGAAGTAGGGATCGAATAGGTCAACTTGATGAAGACACTGCCCTCCTCTTCGCCTACCTCAAGTCGCGGCGCCTTGATCGTTCGCTTGTCGCCTCGCGATTCCAGCAAGTCGAACACCAGTTCGCAAACCTCACGGTCATTGAACAGAACGTGTCTGATCTCCTGCGGCATGAGCAACACCTCGCGAGCACGTCTCAGATCACCTGACCACGCGACCCGTCGTCGGCCCCGTCACTTCATTAGACCGCTACACAGGAAACAAACGATGAACAACCGGGCGATGTCTCACCATCCTCGACGCAGCACCAACGTCGACCAGTCCCCAACATCAACTCGACGCTCCAGCACGAGCCCGCAGCGTCGGTGCGCTGCGAGCACAGCGCGTGCTTGGCGTCCGAGCAGGCCCGCCAGGATTGCCGTCCCGCCCGGTGCCAAACCGGAGCCAAGCGCGCACGCCATGCGCATCAGCGGGCGTGCCAGGATGTTGGCGAACACCAAATCATAGGGCCGCCTCCCGCGCACTGCCTCCGACCGCCACCCGTCTCCCAGCCGTGTCGACACCCTCCGCCCCAACCCGTTCAGCCGCGCGTTCTGCCCCGCCACCCGCACCGACCAAGGTTCGATGTCGACCGCCAGCACCGGCCGTCGCAGCAACGCCGCCGCCGCCATCGAAAGGACTGCCGACCCGCATCCGAGATCCAGGATACGTGCCGGCCGACGGTGCGCGACCGACTCCAGCGCCAGCAGGCAACCCCGCGTGGACGCATGCTCCCCGGATCCGAACGCGATCCCCGCATCCAGCACCAGCCCGATCCGTCCCGCGGCCTGCACCGGCGCCAGATGCGTCCCACGTATCGCGAACCGGCGCCCAACCAACTGCACCGGGAACGAGCTCGCGGTCCGTACCAGCCATCCCTCCGCCTCAACGTCCGCTCGCTCGATCGCCGACGCATGCCCGCTGATCAGCGCCGCGATCGCGACCGCACCTTCGAGCGCCGCCAGATCCCCACGCGCCCGCACTCCCTCGACACGCCAAACGCCCGAGGCCTCATCGAGCTCGAAAAACCCGACCGTCTCGCAAGCGGTCGCGAACGCCTGCTCGTACGCCTCCACGGCATCGATCGGCACGTCGACCCACACCGTCTCCAAAGGTCTCGCCACGCGCGCCGTGACCCTCAAGCGCGCTCCACGAAGCTGTCCTTGACCCGTTTCGCCCCCGCCTTCTCGAACTCGATCTCCAGCCGATCCTCGTCGGCCGCCATCACGCGCCCGTAGCCGAATTTCTGGTGGAACACGCGCGCGCCCACCTCGATCGGATCGGCCCGCTTCGGCCGCTCCTCCATCTCCCACGCCTCCAACGTCTTCGGCCGTGCCGCGACCAACGGAAACTGCCCGAACACCGGCGCCATCAGCCGCGCCTCCCGCGCCATCGCGGCCGATCCCACGCGCTCGACCTGATCCTCGGGCAACTCGTCGACGAACCGGCTCGGAATGCTGGACTGCCAATTGGCGTAAATCCGCCGGTTTGCTGCATGGCTGATCATCGCCCGACGCCGCGCCCGCGTGATGCCCACGTATGCCAACCGCCGCTCCTCCTCGAGCGCCGCGTTCCCGCCCTCGTCCAGCGAGCGCTGGCTCGGAAACAAACCTTCCTCCCAACCCGGCAGGAACACATTATCGAATTCCAGTCCCTTCGCTCCGTGCAGCGTCATCAGGCTGATCCGGTCATTGGACGCCTCGTCGGTTTCCATCACCAACGACACGTGCTCGAGAAACCCGCCCAGCGTTTCGAAGTCCGCCAGCGCCCGGACCAGCTCGCGCAGGTTCTCGACCCGACCCGGCGCTTCCGGCGACTTGTCCCGCCGCCACATCTCCAGATACCCACTCTCCTCGAGC
>CAXUIA010000095.1:0-8633 GCA_964250835.1 uncultured Acetobacteraceae bacterium
TCTTCTATCTGACCCACTACTCCAAGTCCGACGCCTTCATCCTGATGGACGATGACGTCGTTCCCACCATCTACGGCTGGGACGCCGAGTGGACCCACGCCGCGGCGGCGCTCGGCCATGTCAACTACACCCATCCCGATTTCCGCCCGCACGTGCTCGCCGGCTCCTGCACCGCCGGCGATCCTGGTATCTCGCCCCTGGTGGGCGGAATGTGCATGGCCGTCGGACGCGAGGCGGTCGGCAGCGTCGGCTACATGGACATCCGTTTCGGCCGTTACGGCCATGAGCACACCGACTACTCGAGCCGCTTCGTGCGTGCCGGCTACGGCGGCTTCAACCGTCACTGGCGCGGCGAGCGCCGCACCCTCTACTACGTGATCGACACCGGCATCAGGCTCGAAAAGACCGCCTCGACCGGCTCGCCCGAAGAAGCCGAACGCAATGCGGCCCTGCTTGGCCGCCTGGCCGACGAGCCGGTCTACCGTCCGCCCTGGCGCTCGGACGAGCAGCGCGAAGCGTTCGTGGCCGAGATGCGCGCCTCGGTGAGCGCCGGCCCGATCGGTGTGGAAGAGCGTCTGCGCGAGTTCGACGAAGACCTCTATCTCGAAGCCAACCCCGACCTCGCGCGAAGCAACGTCGACCCGCTTCGTCACTACCTCTGGGTCGGCTGGCGCGAAAACCGCAAGCTGCGTCCTTAGGATCATCCATGTTCGGTTTGACCACGGCGCACGACACCGTGCTGTGCTGGGATCCCGCACACCGGTGTGTCACGCACCGCGCGCCGGCTTCGATCGATCCCGAAAACCTGGTGCTCTGCACCGACCTCGACCGTCCCGAGTTCGGCATCCTCGACGAGGGTGTTTGGCACCCGCTCGACATCGGCATCAAAGGCTGGCCGCGCGCCACGTCGCCCGCGCGACTGCACGCCATCGTCAAGGACGGCGTGGCCGCCTTCCGATCATCGGTGGGATTCGTCGGCGCGCCGCCCGATGGCACCATCACCATGGGGGGCGGCGAGCCGCACGCCTGGGAATGGCTCGGCGTGATCGAGCACTCGGCACTCGCGGGCGTGCTCGACATGTGCCGCAGCGACTGGCTGCGCGTCGGCACAGGCAACTTCGTCGGCCGTTCGACCATCCGCCTGCAGAACCGCACCAGCCTGCGCGTGGGCGAGCACGCCTACCCCATCGCCGGCAATTTTCCGCTGTCGTCGTCCCGGCCAGGCCGGCACCGCAATCTCCTGATCCGCGACGGCTGGATGGTCGACCAATTCGTCCGTTTCCGCCCTCTGGTCTATTTCGTGCTCATGGGCACCGGCGCCTACGCCGAACAGTTCCGGCTCGCCACCTCCAGCCTGGTCGAGTTCGGCCGTTACGCCGGCGACATCCTGGTCATCACCGACCAGGAGCGCGGCCTGATCGAGACCCTCCTGCCGCCGGCCCTGATCGAGCGCCTTTCGGTCCTGCGTGTCGCCAGCAGCGGCAAGATCGATGCAGTGCTGGCGCGCCTCATGCTCGCCGAACATCCGGGAGCGGAGGATTACGCGCCCATCCTCTACACCGACGCCGACGTCGCCTTTGACCGGCCACTGCAGCCCGTGCTCGAGGCCGCGCTTCTGTCGGGCAAGATGAGCGCGCAATCCGAGCGCTGGAACGAACTGCCGGGCTCGGACGCCGCGGGCGGCAATCTCTTCACCAACGACATGATCCCATTCCGTGATCCGATCGGCTTCAACGCCGGCGTGTGGATCATGCCGGGCGGCGCCGACAGCGTGCATATCGTCGAAACCATCCGTCTCGCCCTCAGCCGGTATCTCGAGATCAACGGCCGCGAGTCGCTCCCTTGGCTCGACCAGGCGATGGGCAACTACGTGCTTCGCAAGATCGACATGTTCGACCGCACGCTGCTCACCGACACGACGCGCCTCTACCAGAGCTACGAGCCGCGCGACGTGGTCTCGCCGGCCGGCTTCGTCCATTTCTGGCCGGTCTCCGCTTCGGCCGCCGAGCGGGCGCGCGCGATGGTTGACTACCTCGACCGGTTGCGTGAAGTGGGGAAAGGCAAAGGACTTGCCCCTTGAACCCCATCAAAGGCGAGGCCTTTGACTTCCACGTAGAGGAAGATACTGCCGCGGGCAGGGTGCACATGACCCCAGAGGGTCATCGCCGGCTTAGCGGAGAGTGTGCGGCGCTCAAAACCGACCGTCACCGCACCGTCGAAATCGTCGCCTGGGCGGCCAGCAACGGCGACCGCTCCGAGAACGCCGACTACAAGGAGGGCAAGCGCAAGCTGCGCGAGATCGACCGCCGGCTTCGCTTCCTCGGCAAGCGGCTGGCGGCGGCCGAAATCGTCGACCCGGCGAAGCCGGCACGGCGGGACCGCGTCTTCTTCGGCGCCACCGTCACCTACTGGTCCACCCGCGATGCCGCCGAGCGGACGGTCACCATCGTCGGCACCGACGAAAGCGACGCATCCGCCGGGACGATCAGCGTGGCCTCCCCGATCGCGCGGGCCATGCTTGGCCGCGCGCGCGCGGACGAGGTGCTCGTGCGCACTCCGAGGGGCACCGACACCATCGAGATCCTGTCGATCGACTACCCATCCCGCACCTAGCTCACGCGGATCAGGGCGGCGTGCCGGGTCACGCGAGAGCGTGGGGCGCGCTCACGTGCAGACGGCCAAGCGCGGCGGCAAGAGCGATGCCGGCGATCCTGTCGATCCCGTCGAACGAGCCGCCGGCGAGTGCCTCGAGGACGGTGCGCCCGTAACCGAGCAGGCACGCGGGCAGGGAGGCGTCGCCGGTGCGGGCCGCCGCCAGCAGTTCGTCGCGTGTGCCAAAGGCGCGGGTTGCGGCGGGTTGAGCGGCGGCAAGGCAGATCGCACGCCCGGGCTCGGGATCGGACAGGCGGCTGAGGTGGGCCGCGAACCGATGCAGAGCAGCCTGCGCCTCGGCACGGCGCAGGCTGGCGGGGTCGAGCGCCACGGGCCTGTCAACGGCGCCAAGCGCCATGGTCTCGAGGCAAAGCGGCGACGGAGGATGGGTGCCGGCCACCTCCAGGACACGGCTGGGATGGTCAGACCTTTCAATAAGCCAACGGTCCTGAAGGCGGAGCACGGTCAGGCGGGACGGCTTGGTTTCCGACAGCAGCACGCCGAGTGCGGCGGGCTTGGGGATCTGGGCCAGTGCGAGCCAGAGCGGAGAACCCTCCCAGGTCGAAAAGCCCTCGCCCTCGTCAAGAGCGACGGGGCCGGCGCCGTCGAGAAGGCGAGCGTGCAGCGCAACGGCGCGGCGGCCGGCCTCCGTTTGGTCATCGCTTGTGATGATCAGAGCCTCCGTGTCATCGAGCCGCCAGCAGCGCGCTTGCGCCCGATGCGGCGCGATGTCGATCGGAACCGGACGATGATCGGTGAACGAGATCCGGCGCTCGGGGGAACCTTCCGCTTCGAACGGCTCGAGATGCATCGCCGGCTGGCGCGCGGGGGCACGCCGAAGGATTGGCGGGTCGCGACGTGGTGCGCCCGCCTGCAGGATCACGGTCTGCGGCAGGATCAGGGTCGGCAGAGCCGACTCGGCGAGGCCGTGCGGAGCGTGTGCGGCGGTCGCCGCGTGACCGTCGAGATGTTGCGCCGCAAGCGGGTCTGTGCCGGGGGCGGAGACGCTGACCGGAGCGGTCAGGCGGACGATCTCGGCGGTGGGATGGCTCGCCTGGACGAGTGTCTGCGCGGATGTCGTGCTCGGCGCCGAGGCAGCGGACGCCGCGGCTTCGGCCGCTTGCGCCGGCTGCCCCGGAACCGCAGCAGACGCCTGCTGCGATCCGGATAACGCAGCCGCTGGGCCGACGGTGGACATGGGCACGGTTTGGCCGAAGCGCGCCAGGTCGGGCGCGCCCTTCGCGACGTCGGCGACCGGAGACGCCGTGGCAGGTGCCGCTTGGTGGGCGACCGCCACGCTGGCCGGCTGGCCCGATGACGAGGGGCTCCGGGTCGCGGTCAGGGTTTGGATCTGGCGCGCCAGGTCGGGATTGCTCTTCGCGGCGTCGGCGGCCGGAAAAGCCGCGGCAGGTGCAGCTTGACGGCCGACGGCCAAGTTGCCCGGTTGGCCTGACGACGGTGGGCTCGGCGTCGCCGGGGGGGGCTGGCCCGAACGCGGGAGGTCGGGCGCGCCCTTCGCGGCATCCGTGACCGGAGCGGCGGCGGGCGCGAGGTGAGGAGTGGCCACCCGGTTGATGACCGCAGCCGGCTGACCTGGCGTTGCCGCCGTTGTCCGCGAGCCGAGGCCGGGGTCCGACCGCGTCAGGTCCGGCTGCTCGCTCATCGTGGTTCCGGTGACCGGAGTTTTCGTCGCAGGCGCGACGGCATGACCGGTGACGGGATCGGGAACGGCCAGCTCGGCCGATGGCGGCGCCAGATCCGGGCCTCGCGACGACGGTTGGGCCAGCGCGGTCTGAGCAAAGGCGGCATGCGCCAGCGTGGCGTTGAAATTGTCCGTCACCGGCTCAAGGTTGAGCTCGGGGACCAAGTGCGCCGGCGCCGCCCCGATGCCTTCGATGCCCGGCATCAGAGCTCGCCCGCGCGTCGCAAAGCCTGAACGATCATCTGGAACAGTGTGGACGGCACGATCTGCCCGAGCGGCACTTTGTAGAGGAACTTCGCCAGTTCGGCGTCCTCGCTGGCGGCGATGCCGAGCCGGCCCGCCTCCGCAAGGATCGAACGCGCCCGCTCGTCGCGCCCGCGGCAAACCGCCATCGGAGCCGGCATGTCTTTGATCTTGTAGCGCAGGCCCACCGTCAGGCCGCCGCCATAGATGATGATGTTGGCGCGGCGCACGCCCAAGCCGGCGGCAAGGCGGAGTGCTTCGCGCATGATCCGGCGCCGCTCGCCGCGCACATGCGGATCGCCGTCCATATCCTTGCGTTCGCGCTTGCGTTCGCTCACGCCCATCCGCTGATCGCGCATGAACAGCCATCGCTGCAGGCCGATGTCGGCCAGGCCCACCAGCAGGAACGCCAACGTTGCAGTGGCAAACAACGGGATCGCCAAACGGTGAAAGACGTTCTCGACGCAGACCATGCCGCAGGCGGGCGCCAGGACGAGCGCGTTGAGGCCGCCGGCAAGTATGACCATCAGGACGAACGCAAGCACGACGACCTTGACCAGCGATTTGACGAGCTCGATGAGCGAGCGCATCGCGAACAGGCGCTTGAAGCCTTCGGCGGGGTTGATCTTGTCGGCGCTGGGGATGATCGGCTGCACGGAAAACGGGATGCCCTGGAGAACCACCATGGCGCTGGCGATCACGAGCGCGGGCGCAATCAGCAGCAGCGGCAGGACGGCGCCGACCGCCGCATGGCCGACGAACGGAAGCATCGCGGTCAGACCAAGCTGAAAGTCTCCCGCGGCGACGTCGCTGGCCTTTTCGATCATCGCGATCGCGGCGGCAAGGATCGAGGCGCTGCCGAGCATCAGGTAGGAGAGGCCGCCGGCCAGCGCCACGCCCGACGTAAGGTCCTTTGATTTCGGAACCTGCCCCTTCTCACGCGCGTCACGCAGCTTTTTGCGTGACGGCGGCAGGCTTTTCTCCTCTGACGTGTCTTTTGCCATCGCCGGTGTCCAGTGTCAGCCGTTCGCGGAGAAACCCGTCTCCTTCGAAACATCAGGCAAGATCGCTTCCGCGTACATCAATAAGCGCCCATGCAGTAAGCGTTGTTGCGTCCGTGTTGTTTGGCGAACAGGACAGAAGAGTCATGCGGCCGATCAGCCGCGACATCTGCGCATCCCGCATGGCCACCATGCCAGGCGCGCCGTTAACACCGTCACCCGCTGCGGCCTGGCTGTCCTTCATGGCTATATGCTCCGGGTCGGCACCCGCCCCACCAGCGCCGGCGCGTTCTGCATCAGTGCGAGAAGTTGTGTTTTGCCAAGTCTGTCTTCCGCGCGGATTGTCGCCGCCATGGCTTCCGCAGCGTCTTCGCCCGGCGCAGGCGAGTTCAAACGCTGTGCCACGACCCGCGCGCCTCGAACGAGTGCGTCGATCGTCGAGCGTTCGAAGACGAGCTTATGGGCCTGATCAACGAGCACGGCGGGATCATGCGACTCGAAGAGATGCGCTTCGACGGCACACATCGCGCTGAAGCCGGCCACGCAGCCACCCAAAATCACACTTCGCTTTTCCATACTGGAGACGTCGCGTTGCTGTGCACCCAATCCTTCCGCGCGAGGAAGAACGACCTTGAGGTTGGTCTTCTCATAGCTCGACACCGCTTGCGGGTTGGCGCGGGCAGCCTCGTCCCAAGCTTGAACGATCGCGGAGCTTTCGCCGGACGAGAGACGAGCGTCGAGCACCAGTTCGTCCAACTTGATCTCGTCGGCGACGCCGCGGCCGTTGGACTGCGCCAACGCCCGCGTCGCGCCAGCGAGCGCGGCGGCAAGAACGAACCGAGTCACTTTCACATCTTTCTTCCTGCCAACGACGAGCGCGAGACTCTCCACGGCCAATATAGACCGGTCAAGGCACGGAGCGCGATCGCCGGATGCGCAAGCGGAGCCAAATCCGTCGCTGAAGCATAGAGGCAGGAAAACCGGTCTGCTTGGTTCGGTCGGCATCCGCGACCAGTGCACTTCACGAGCCGCGCTGCTTCTCGAAAGGTTGGGCACGATCGCCTCGGCGTCGATCAATAAGCGCCGGTGCAGAAAGCGAAGTTGCGTTCCGTGTTGGTCGGTAGACATGACAGGAGCGCACTGTGGTCGATCAGGCGAGACATCCGTCCAACCTGCATGGCAAGCGCACCGTTCGCGCCGCCACCTGTTTCGGACTGGCTATCCTTCATCGCCATCGCGGCGAGCACATAATTGCGCGAAGCCGGATCGGCGATCGGCGCTACGATGGCGCGCAGCCTCTGGTCCCTGGGAGTGCTCTGGGACGGCACCTGCGCCACCAATGCAGGCGCGTTCTGCATCAGTGCGAGGATCTGTGCATGACCGGCGCTGTCCTGCGCCCGAATCGTCGCCGCAATCCCTTCCCCGGCGTCCTCGCCCGGCGCAGGCACGTTCAACCGCTTTGCCACGATCCGCGCGCCGCGAACGAGTGCGTCGATCGTCGAGCGCTCGAAGACGAGCTTGTTGGCCGGATCGACCAGCACGACCGGATCATGCGCCTCGAAGATCGGCACTTCGGCGACGCAAATCGCGGCGAGACCAGGCGGGCAGGTTCCCAAGATGACGCCGCGCTTGTTCTGCATGCTGTAGAGGGCGCGCTGCCCCGCGTTCCATCCTTGCACTCGAGGCACCATAATCCGAAGATTGTTTTGTTCGTAGTTCGACACCAGCTGCGGATCGGTTCGAGCAACTCCGTCCCATGCTTGCGAAATCACGGAGCGTTCGGCGGGCGACAGACGTGCACCAAGAACCAACTCGTCAAGGCGGATCTCATCGGCGGCGCCGCGACCTGCGGACTGCGCGAAGGATGGCGTCGCGGCGGCGAGAAGGGCGGCGGCAAGAACGGTCCGGATCATCCTCAGTTGTTCCTTGTGCGGAGTGGCGCTGCGAGATCGAATTCGACGACGTTATAGACCAGTCAGCGCGTGCAGCGCGACACCTGGATGGGCAAGTGGGGCAAGACCACTGCGCAAATAGGTGATCAGGAACGCGGCATACACCGGCAGCCCGAAGACCAGCACAAGACCTTTCAGCGACAGTGACAGGTCGAACACATTGAGCTGCTGAGCAAAACGGCTGATCAGCGCAAGACTTAACTCGGCAAGGATCATCGCCACGAGCAGCGGCGATGCGAGCAGCAGGCCGGTGCGCAACACCGTATCGAGCAGCGTGAGAAGACGCAGCGCCATGGAGACTTGCAGATGCGGCACGAGAACGCCCGCGGGCCAGATACGGTAGCTGTCCGCGATCGCGTCGAGCAGCCAGTGCACGCCGCCCGAGGCGATGAAGATCGTGCTGATCGTGAGGACCAGCAACGTTGCGATCATGCCGGTCTGTTCGGTCTGGGCGGCATCCGAAATCAGCGCGCTTTGTGAACCGCGCTGCTGATCGATGAGCTCGCCCGCGGTCTCGGCCGCCCAGAACGGCATCGCGGTCGCCACGCCAAGAACGAAACCGATCAGTCCTTCCTTGACCGTGAGCGCCAGCAACCGGATCCCCTGTTCATCGCTCGGCTGGATTTGAGCCACGATCGTCGGCAGCAGGACCATGGCCAGCGCCGCGGCAACGATCGTGCGATGCATGCCGGTCAGTCCGAGACGGTTCGACAGCGGCAGGATCTGCAGCAGACCGAGGCAGCGCGCCATTCCCAGCGCAAACGCGGCGAAAGGCAGCTTCGTCGTCAGCAGAAGATCGGCGAGGCTGTGGCCTGTCATCGCGTCAGGCGCCTCGGCGTCGGACGCGGAGCGCTGCCCCGCACCCCGCCAACGCAGGGCGTTGGATCCCACCACTCAGGCTCACGCAGCGCGGCTCTGCACCCCGATCTGCTCCACCTTCTCCCCACCCGTCAGGCGGATCGTTCCCAGCGCTTGCACCGTGTAGTCGGGCAGCAGATCGTTGAGCGAAAGCACCGGCGCATAAACGCCATTGTTCGCCAGCAGCAGCCGCAGCGGCCGCCGCAGGGCGCCCGTCGTCAGCAC
>CAXUIA010000096.1:0-2651 GCA_964250835.1 uncultured Acetobacteraceae bacterium
AGTCGCGCTTCAGCTCGTCGATCAGCTCCTCGATCTTGAGCGTGCTGATCGGGTCGAGCGCGCTGGTGGGTTCGTCGAGGAGGATGATTTCGGGGCGGGTGGCGATGGTGCGGGCGATGCAGAGCCGCTGCTGCTGGCCGCCCGACAGGCCGATGGCGGGCGTGTTGAGGCGGTCCTTGACCTCGGTCCACAGGGCGGCGCGGGTGAGCGACCATTCGACGCGTTCGGCCATGGCGGAGCGGCTGAGGCGTTCGTGCAGCCGGACGCCGAAGGCGATGTTGTCGAAGACCGACATCGGGAACGGGGTTGGTTTCTGGAACACCATGCCGATCCGCGAACGGAGCCGGTTGAGGTCGATGTGAGTTCCGATGATGTTCTCGCCGTCCATGACGACTTCGCCGGTCGCGCGCTGGCCGGGGTAGATGTCGTACATGCGGTTGAGCACGCGCAGCAGGGTCGACTTGCCGCAGCCTGACGGGCCGATCATGCCGGTGACCTGGCGGGCCGGAATGTCGAGGGTGATGTGCTTGAGCGCCTGATTGCGGCCGTAAAAGAAGTCGAGCTTGCGGATGGAGAGGCGTGCAGCGTTGAGCGCGTTGTCGAACGGGGCGGCGCCGGCGAAGCTCATCTGAGGTGTGGCGAGCGATTGCTGCATTGGTCTCCCCCTGATCAGCGCCGCCGCAGGATGAAGCGGGCGGCGAGGTTGATGGCGAGCACTCCGAGCGTGATGATGAGCGAACCGGCCCAGGCGAGGCCGACCCAGTCGGCGTAGGCCGAGCCGGCGTACTGGTAGATGGTGACGGGCAGGCTCGACATCGGGTGGTTGAGGTTGACGGACCAGTTGAGGTTGCCGAGCGAGGTGAAGAGGAGCGGTGCTGTCTCTCCGGCGAGACGCGCCATGGCGAGCAGGATGCCAGTCAGGATGCCGTCGCGGGCGGCACGGATCGAGACCTGCAGGATGGCGCGCCATTTGGGGGCACCGAGTGCGATCGCGGCCTCTCGGAGTGCGATCGGAACGAGGCGGAGCATGTCCTCCGTGGTGCGCACGACGATGGGGATCGCGATGATGGCGAGCGCCGCCGCACCGGCCCAGCCGGAGAAACCGCCGAACGGTGAGACGAGCAGGACGTAGACGAAGAGCCCCACGAGGATGGAGGGCGCCGAGAGCAGCATGTCGGAGACGAAACGGACAGGGCCGGCGAGACGGGATGCAGCACCATACTCGGCGAGGAAGATGCCGGCGGCGAGACCGATCGGGATTGCGCCGGCAAGACCGATGACGGTCTGGATCAGGCTGCCGATGATCGGGTTGAGCAGGCCGCCGTGAGCGCCGGGGGGAGCGGTCGCGCGCGTGAAGGTGGAGAGGTGGAGTGCTCCGATCCCGCGCACGAAAAGGGTGATGAGGATGGAGGCGAGGAGGGCGAGTGCCACGAGGGTGGCCAGCAGGCAGAGGGTGGCCACGATCCGGTCGGCTCGCCGGCGCCGTCGACCGAGGGTGAGTGCGACGCGGTGCCGGGCGTCGGCGAGGGTGGCGCTCATGGGGTGGCGCCGGCTCGCTTGAGGAGCAGTCTGGAGATGGTCAGCGTGATGAGGCTGATGATCATCAGAATGAAGCCGAGCGCGAGCAGGGAGGCGAGCCGCAGGCTGCCGTTCTGGGCTTCGGAGAATTCGAGGGCGATCAGGGAGGCGATGGTGTTGCCCGGCGAGAACAGACTGGCCGAGATACGGTTGGCGTTGCCGATGACAAAGGTCACCGCCATGGTTTCGCCCAGCGCGCGGCCCAGGCCGAGCATGATGCCGCCTACGACGGCTCCCCTGGTGTAGGGGAGCACGATGTGGCGCATCACCTCCCAGGTGGTGCTGCCGAGGCCGTAGGCGCTTTCCTTGTAGACGGGCGGGACGGTGAGGAAGACGTCGCGCATGGTCGCCGCGATGAAGGGCAGGACCATGACCGTCAAGATCAGGGACGCCGTGAAGATGCCGGTCCCGTAAGGAGCGCCGAACACCAGGTCGCCGATGATCGGCCAGTCGCCGAGGGTGTCGGAGAGGAAGGGCTGGACCACGTTGGCCATGAGCGGAACGACGACAAAGAAGCCCCACATGCCGAAGATGATCGAGGGGACCGCCGCGAGGAGTTCGACGGCGGTGCCGATGGGCTGGCGAAGCCAGGCGGGCGCCATTTCGGTCAGGAAAAAGGCGATGCCGAAGGCGAGCGGGACGGCCATGACGAGCGACAGGGTGGCTGTGACAACCGTGCCGAAGATGGCCGTGAGCGCGCCGTAACGATCAGTGACCGGGTTCCAGACGGCAGTGGTCAGAAAGGACGGCCCGAAATGCCGGAACGCCGGGAGGCCGCCATAGAAGAGGACAAGGATGATGGCACCGAGCAGGGCGAGGATCAGCAGACTGGCGGTCCTGACGGTGACGGCAAAGATGCCGTCGCCGGTCACTCCGCCACCGGTCAATCCACGTCCGCCCAGGTGTCGGGCAGGAAGCGACCTCACGTTCAGAAGGAAAGTTTCTGGCCGTTCGGGCCCTTGATGGTGCTCCAGGCATCACGGACGCTGGCTTGCACGGACGCCGGCAGCGTCACGTAGTCGAGGCCGGTCGCGATGTCGCCGCCGTGCTCAAGTTCTTCAACTGGGCTTACA
>CAXUIA010000096.1:2661-8561 GCA_964250835.1 uncultured Acetobacteraceae bacterium
TCTTGTAAGCCCAGTTGAAGAACTTGAGCACGGCGGCCTCGCGGTTCGGATCACGCGGCTGCTGAGGGACGATGATGAAGGTGGCCGAGACGATCGGCCAGCTTGTTGCACCTTGCTGGTCGATCAGGCTGACGGCGAAGTTCTTCGCACCCGCCCAATCGGCGTGGGCGGCGGCACTCTGGAAGGACGGCAGCGTTGGGGTAACGAAGGCGCCGGACGGGTTCTTGAGCTGGACCGTCGTCAGGCCGTTGGACGCCGCATAGGCATACTCGACGTAGCCGACGCCGCCGCGCGTGTTGTGGACGGTGCCGGCCACCCCGTCATTGCCCTTCGCACCTGCGCCGACAGGCCAGGAGACGGAGGTGCTGGCGCCGACGTCGGACTTCCACTTGGCATTCTCGGCCGAGAGGTAGGACGTGAAGACGTAGGTGGTGCCGGAACCGTCGGCGCGGTGGACTGCGGCGATCGGCAAGCGCGGCAGGTGAAGGCCCGGGTTGAGGGCGCGGATCTTGGGATCGTTCCAGCTCACGATGTCGCCGTTGAAGATCGCGGCCAGGACGTCGCCGGTGAGCTTGAGCTGATTGGGCTGGATGTGGGGGATGTTCACGATCGGGACGACCGCGCCCATGACCGTCGGGAATTGCAGGAGGTGATTGGTGGTGAGTTTGTCGGGGCTCATCGGCGCGTCGGACGCGCCGAAATCGACCGTGCCCTTGATGATCTGGTTCTGGCCGGCGCCTGAGCCGAGCGCCTGATAGTTCAGCGTCACGCCGACGGCGGTCTTCGCTGCCGCCCCCCACTTCGTGTAGACCGGCGCGGGGAACGTGGCGCCGGCTCCGGTGATCTCCTGGGCTTGAGCTGTGGCAGCGAGCGCGGCTGCGGCGATGATGCCGCCCGCGAGCAGGTGGACACGCGATTGCATGGAGCCTCCGGAGTTACACGACAGCCATAGTCCTGCCTTGAGGCTGGAGTAAGACCGACTGAACAGTGCGGCGGAACCTAGGTGCACCTCATGACAGTTCGATGTCAGTCCCGTGAAGCTTCCGTGACGATCTTACAGCTTAGCCGACGCGCCCCGAGGACGGAGCTCCCAGGCCGGGACACGAACAGCGGCTGCCAAGCGGGACCTGAGCGGGCAACGTGCATTGGTAGAAGCCGGCATGACAGACATAGCCGGAGCCAGACGCCGCCTCACCCTCCGCGGCCGGCGTGCCCTCGCAGCCTGACAGCAGGCTGAGCAGGGGCATCGCCATGAGAAGCCACCAGTATACTGACGGGACCTTGCGGGTGATTGCGTTGGAACGTCTGCGGGTCGACACTCATTGCACTCCTTCGGCTTGTTTCAGGTTGAACCCGGCGGCGACGCCATGATCGGCGAGGGCGGCAGGTTGAGCATGGTGACCGATATGACCCGAACGTGTGCCAGCGCCGACGGTTCACGCCACCGTGGCTGGTTGGGCGCGCTAAGCGCGCTGGTCTGCATGATTGCAGGCTTGGGGGCGCGACTGCACGGGCTTGGGTCCAAACCTTTTTGGCTTGACGAGGTAACGACCCTGCATCGGTCTGCCCTGCCGCTCGGGCAAATGGTGCGCGACTCGTTGAGCGGTCACCATTTGCCTGCCTACGTCCTGCTGAGTTCGCTGTTTCTGCCGCTTGGTTCAGACGAGATGGCGCTGCGGCTACCGGCGGCGTTGTTCGGCGGACTGTCTTGCGGGCTGGCTTGCCTGGTGGCGTTTTCACTGGCGGGGCTGGAAGCGGGCCTGCTTTCGGGGCTGCTGATGGCAGTCGCGCCCATCGAGGTTCAGTACGGCCAGGAGGCACGTTCCTACACGCTGGTGATCTGTCTGGTGCTGGTGGCGCTTTGGGGGTTGATCGGGCTGGTTCGCGAACCGCGGCTTGTCGCCTTGCCCTGGCGCGACCGGCGGTCGGGGCGGGCGCGATGGTTCGCCTATGCGGGCGGAACGCTGTGCGGGCTGATGGTGCTCGGGGTCGCGATCTCCTGGTTTTTGGTGGCGAATTTGGCTGTTGCAGTTCAAGCCTGGCGTGGCGTGCTGCCGCGCGCGTTCGTACGCCGCTGGCTGATCGTTCAGGGAGTGGTGGCATCACTCGCGGCACCTGGGTTCATCGCGATGTTCCTGCTGGTGATGCAGGCGCATGGAACCTTCAAAAGCGGGCTAGACTGGATCCCGCCCGTATCGTGGCATCATCTGGTTACGTCGTTTCAAGCGCTTTACATGATGCGAACGTCGAGCCTGATTGCGGACCGGCTGTTCGACAGTCCGGTGCCTTGGTTGGGACCAGCGGTGCTGGTGCTGACGATGCTCGGGCTTGTGGCGCTTCGGCGCGACCGTTCGACCTCCCTCGTGCTGCTGTTGAGTGTGGCGGCGCTGCCGGTTGGGACGCTGCTGTTCTCGCTGGTTCAGCCGATGTTCATGCCGCGTTACGTCCTGTGGAGTACGGCGCCGTTCATGGTGCTGGCGGGTGTGGGCGTTGCGGCATTTCCTGCTCGCCTGCGCTTGCCCTTGGCGGCGACCTTGATCGCGGCGGCCGCGTTCAATTTAGAGCCCTATTACCGGACGGAGACGAAGCCTCGCTGGGAGGTCGCGGCGAAGGCCGTCAAAGCGGCGCTGGCGCCGCAGGACGTGCTGTTGATCGATGATCCAGGGGCGGTCGACATGATGAACGTCTTTCTCGGACGTCAGCAAGATCCGATTTCCGGCTCGTCCTGGACCCAGAACGTGACGGAGGCGTCCTGCGTGCTTTACAGCGGGGGAAAGGTTTGGGCGCTGCAGGGGCGAGTGGGGCAGGTCGATCATGAGATGCTCGACGGGTTCCTGAAGCGGGTCGCAGTGCTGGGACGGCCGTCCGCGATCGAGCGGATTGGGTTGGATATCACCTTGATGCGGTATGATCAGCCGGCGGGGCCCTGTCGAGCTCAGGGGTGAGCGAGAGGCGGGGTTCTGCCCCAAACCCCGGGGGCACCCGCGGCCGTTTGGCCGGCCTTGTGCAGGGTGGCGGTGGTGGACTGGCCGATTACCAGATCTACCAGGATTACTCGGCCACCGTTGGCTTGCACTAGATCGGCGCCGACCACCTGGTCGATCGTGTAGTCAGCACCCTTGATCAGAACTTCGGGTTTGAGAGCAGCGATGAGGTCGAGAGGCGTGTCGTCGTCGAAGGCGATGACGCAGTCGACGTGGCGCAGCGCGGCGATCACGCTGGCGCGGTTGTCGAGATTGTTGATTGGCCGGGCCGGGCCTTTGAGACGGGCAACACTCGCGTCGGTGTTGAGTGCGACCACCAGCCGATCGCAGCGCGAGCGGGCGGTTGCGAGCAGCGCGACGTGGCCTGCATGCAAGATGTCGAAGCAGCCATTGGTGAAGCCCACCGTCAGGCCCTGATCGCGCCAGTGCGAGACCAGCGCCTGCGCGCGGTCGAGCGGCTGCAGCGCCGGCGGGCGCTCGTCGTCGCTCGCCTGAAGCTCATGCATCAGCTCAGCGAGAGTGACGGTCGCAGTGCCAAGCTTGCTGACCACTACACCGGCCGCGGCGTTGGCGATACGCATGGCTTGGGTGAGGCTGCGCCCAGACGCATGCGCGACCGCAAGGGCCGCAATGACAGTGTCGCCCGCACCGGAGACGTCGAACACTTCGCGAGCGCGGGCGCTGATGCTGACCGGCGGCATTGAACGCTCGACGAGGGTCATGCCCTTCTCGGAGCGGGTGGTGAGGATGGCGTCAGCTTTCACGCGCGCAAACAACGTGGTGCAGGCGGCGGCGATGTCGGACTCGTCACGAACAGGAAGGCCTGTGGCGCGCGCGAGTTCTTTCTGATTGGGCGTAATGCAGGCGGCACCGTCGTAGCGGGCGAAGTCGTCACCCTTCGGGTCGACGAAAACAGGGACGCGAAGGGTCACCGCACTCGCCATGACGTGACGGACGAGGCGGCGGCTGAGCGTGGACTTGCCGTAATCGGAGAGGATGATTGCATGGGCGGCATCGAGACGGCTTGTGACGGCCTCGATCAACGCATCCTCCTCGTGAATGGTGAGTGGCTCGAGACTTTCCTCATCGATCCGTACGACCTGCTGGCGTGCGGCGATAAAGCGTGTTTTGCGTATGGTCGGGCGGGTATCGGAGGTGACGAGCAGTGGCTCGATGTGTCCGCCTGCGGTCAGCCTGCGCAGGGCTGTGGCCGCCTCGTCATGGCCGACCAGCCCGATCAGGACAGCGCGCGCGCCGAGCGAGGCGATGTTTGCGGCAACGTTCCCCGCGCCCCCGGACATCTCGCGTGTGCGCGAGAGCCGCAGGACCGGAACGGGGGCTTCCGGGGAGATACGCTCGATGTCACCCTCAACGAAGCGGTCGAGCATGATATCGCCAACGATGACGATCGTGATCTGGGTGAAATCCATGGCGGCCCCGTATCATGGAGCAGGAGGATTCTCTACGGTGGGAACTCCACGTTCACATCCGGTGCAAATCAGCGGCCGCAGGTCGGAACCGGCACTGTGGGTCGCATGACCAGCTTTGTCTCGTGCGGGACATATTGCGTCAGCAGATGCAGAGGCCTCCGAGGCGACAGCGAGCCCGGTGGAGAGGTCCAGCCGTCGTAGCGGACCGAGAAGAGCGCATCGCTCCGCTGTGGTGGCTCAACTCGGGCGCGCACGTTGTAGTTACGGCAGGTGTCACCATCGTACGTGAGTAAGGAAGCCCCTTCCGCCGGCGAAATGGCGCCCGCCAGCACGTCTTCGTACGCGATCGGCAGGCGATCCGAGAAACGGATGACGCCTAGCCAGTCCGAGCACTCGCCCATGCCGCACCATTCAGAACAAGCTATGAAAAGCGTATTCTTGCCAAAGTGATGTAGCTCGGAGCCGATATTGGCTGGTTGACCGCCTGTTCCAGAGAGCAGCAACTCCGGCCAGAGCTACTCTAGCGTCCAACGCGTTTCTGTCCTCTCCAGATAGGCGACGGCGATCGCCCCAGGCATCGACTGTTTACCGTTTACGTCTGTCTCGTATGAGACAAGGGCGTACCTGCCGTGGCCAAGTTCAACGAGGCGTTCGGGTCTGACGCTGAAGACGTGCCGCTCGGTTTTTAGGACCTTCGGCGGCTGCGACCTATCGTAGACCGGCACCTGTATGGCCCGGGCTAGCGGACCGCGCTGGCCAAGACTCGCGACAAAGGCCGCATCGAGACTGGTGTCGGTGCACCATCCCTGATGAGAAGCGGCCAGCATGACGCTGATGCTGACGGCACTTCCCAATGCGTGCGATCGACGAGCCATCTCAATTCTATGTCGCATCTTTGGGCTCGCAGATGCTGGCGATCGATGACACGATCGGGCTGGGCGCATTGCCAGCATTTGCTGACCGGTTCGGGTTGGTTGCGGGGACAGGATTTGAACCTGTGACCTTCAGGTTATGAGCCTGACGAGCTACCGGGCTGCTCCACCCCGCGTTGGTGGTGTGTGTTGTGGGCTGTTCTGGAAGACCTGGCGGCGACCGACTTTCCCGCGGCTCCTGCCGCAGTATCATAGGCGCTGGGGGGTTTCACGGCCGAGTTCGGGATGGGATCGGGTGGGTCCCTCCCCGCCATGGCCACCAGGTCGTCCAGGACAGCCGGGTGTGTGGCTGTGGCTGGGCTGCAAGTGGACGGTTTTGGAGCGTGCTTGGTGCTGGTGTTGTGTGTGGCTGACTGCTGTGCATGATGTTTGATGGTGGCTGTTGGTTGAGCCTATCGGGCGATTAGTAACGCTCGGCTGCACGCCTTGCGGCGCTTGGACCTGCGTCCTATCGACGTGATGGTCTGTCACGGCCCTCAGGGAGACCTGGTTTTGAGGAGGGTTTCCCGCTTAGATGCTTTCAGCGGTTATCCCGTCCATACGTAGCTACCCGG
>CAXUIA010000097.1:0-8558 GCA_964250835.1 uncultured Acetobacteraceae bacterium
TGCGCCTCGTCATCTCCATCGCCAAGAAGTACACCAACCGCGGCCTGCAGTTCCTGGACCTGATCCAGGAGGGCAACATCGGCCTGATGAAGGCGGTGGACAAGTTCGAGTACCGTCGGGGCTACAAGTTCTCCACCTACGCCACCTGGTGGATCCGCCAGGCGATCACGCGCTCCATCGCCGACCAGGCGCGCACCATCCGCATTCCGGTCCACATGATCGAGACGATCAACAAGATCGTGCGCACCTCCCGCCAGATGCTGCACGAGATCGGCCGCGAACCGACGCCCGAGGAGCTGGCCGAGAAGCTGGTCATGCCGCTGGAGAAGGTCCGCAAGGTCCTCAAGATCGCCAAGGAGCCGATCAGCCTTGAGACGCCCATCGGCGACGAGGAGGACAGCCACCTCGGCGACTTCATCGAGGACAAGAACGCCGTCCTGCCCATCGAGGCGGCGATCCAGTCCAACCTGCGCGAGACAACCACCCGCGTGCTGGCCTCGCTCACCCCGCGGGAGGAGCGGGTGCTGCGCATGCGCTTCGGCATCGGCATGAACACCGACCACACGCTGGAGGAGGTCGGCCAGCAGTTCAACGTGACGCGCGAGCGCATCCGCCAGATCGAGGCCAAGGCGCTGCGCAAGCTCAAGCACCCGAGCCGCAGCCGCAAGCTCCGGTCCTTCCTCGACGATTAGGGAACCGTGCAGTTTCCGGACGGACCGCGAACCAGGATCGCGGTCAATGTCACCTTCTTGCGCATGGAACAGCCGCCGGTCGAGCCCGCGCCGCCGCTCCCCGGCAGCGTTTCGCTGCTCCATCTGCCGTCGCCCACGGTCCCGTTCTACCGCTACCTCTACGCCACCGTGGGCGGCCCCTATTGCTGGTGGCTGCGCCGGGTGGCGCCCGACGACGAGATCGCAAGCCTTCTCGCCTCCTCAGCGATCGAAATCCACGTCCTCTACAGCGACGGCGAACCGGCGGGCTTCTTCGAACTCGACGCGCGCAGCGGCATCGACGTGAACCTCGCCTATTTCGGCCTCATGCCGCATATGATCGGCAAGCGCATCGGGACGGCCTTTCTGCGCGCCGCCATCGACGCCGCCTGGCAGCGCCGCCCGAGCGCCATGCGCGTCAACACCTGCACCGCCGACCACCCCCGCGCCCTGCCGGCCTACCTCCGCTCGGGGTTTCGTCCGCTACGCACTGTCCGCGAACTCTGGGACATCCCCGACGCGCTCGGCATGCCGATCCCGGCCGCTCTCCGGGTTTAGAGAAGCTCAGGGCTCTGCCCCCGAACCAAGCTGGGGCTATCAGCCCCAGACCCCATGCCGGAAGAAGCATTTCGCGGTTCTGCTTGCCTCGCAGGACCTCATCGCGCAATCCGTCTATATAACGCAGGCTGAAACCTGAAAAAGGAGGCCTCTATGCCGATCCCCACGTCTGGCACCTATTCCGGTCTTTCCGTCTACGAGACTATCTCGATCCTGAATAGAGGCGGCGCCTTCGCCGATGCGGTGAATGCACTCCAAGCAGCCGGTGGTTTCGCAACCCTGAGCATCATCCCGCAGACCATCGATGACCCGGTTGCGCTGAATGCGACTTTGACGTTCAGCCCGGACGAACACACCAGCTACAACACCGACATCGCGGTCGCTGACCCAAACGGCGCCTCGTTCACCATCCCGAACACCGAAACTTTGGTGGAAGGATCAAGTGTCGCCGAAATACAGGAAATTCCGTTCGGTGACACACTCGAGAACGCGTTCTATCTCTCGAATGCACCGATAAACGAGACCACCTTCGATCAATCGCTCGCCTCCGCGGCCTCCACCTACGCCTCCGACGGGCAGCCAGCCGTCAGCGCCGCCTACCTCAACCTGATGGCTGTCGCCGACAGCCCCCAGTACAATCTCGGCTCCGCGCTCGGTGCGTTTCCAGCTGAGCTCTTCAACGGGCAACCCTACGCTCCTCCCTGCTTCGTTTCTGGAACTTTGATCGGAACGCCGAACGGCGGCTGCGCGGTCGAGGATCTTCGGGCGGGTGATCTCGTCACACTTCATGACGGAACTCCGGCTCCGGTCATCTGGGTGGGTCATCGCCGGCAACAGGATGGCTTCGTCATCCGTATCCGTCGGCACGCGCTGTCGCACTGCATCCCTGCGCGCGACCTTCTGGTGTCGTCCGACCATGCCATTCTGATCGGTGGTCTGCTCGTCCCGGCCGGCCTGTTGGTCAACGGCGAGACGATCGGGGAAGAGCAAGTCGACGACGTGACCTTCTGGCATGTCGAACTGGAGCGACACGCCATTCTTGTCGCCGAAGGAGCGCCTGCCGAAACTTACCTCGACACCGGCAATCGCCGCCAATTCGCGAATTGCGCGTTTGCCTACGACCCGGCCCACGCCGTGGAGGATCCTTGCGCTGAGTTGGTTCTTGCAGGTCAGCGACTGGAACAAATCCGATTGTCCATGTGCTCGCGCGTCCCGGTGTGAACCGGAACGTTCCGAGGCCAACAGACGCCGCCGCCTCTATTTACCCTAAAGCTAAGCCGACATAAGTCGCGCTCAGAGCAACCTGCACAGTGGTCAGCTCGTAGTCCGAGCCGGCCAGCGTGCAACCGAGACGCCAGGAGCTCCGCGCCGCAGGTCTTTGCAGTGATTGGTCAAGCTTCAAGCAGCCATCGCCACCTGAACCCTTTCGAAGAGGCGCATGACGGCACTCTGTCCGTCGCCACCGATCATCTTGAACGCGCGCGCTTGCGCCCGGTGCCACGCGGGTCCCAGGGCGCGCAGCAAGTCCACGCCGGCCGGCGTTGCCTGCAGAGGCAGACCCCGCCTGTCCCTGGCGTCAGGAACCTCCTCCAGCCATTCATTGTCGAGCATGACACGCAGGTTTCGCGCCAAAGTCGAGGAGTCGAAGCAAAGCCACCGCCCAAGATCACTGCGCCTGACCGGGCCGAACACCGCAACAGCCGCCAACAACGTGACCTGGGTCGCCTGTACTCCGAACGGCCGGACTTCCTCATCGTACATTCCGGTCAGCACGCGCGACAGATAACGCGTCCGTCCCATGAGGCAGTTGGCTGTGATCTCCTCCGCGATAGCCGGCTGTCTGCCCATGATTTTCCAAGAACCTGTATATGCAGACAGAAACTTGCATATGCAGCTGTGCTGGTCAAGGTAAGCCTCTGAATTCGTTCCGCAACCGTCCTCGCTCGGATCTTCTCCAGCGACCCGCCCGGCGGCTCTGACTCCACGAATTTCAAGTTTGCCGCGCCATCGCGCACCGACCGCGCGCCCATCGCATCGACAAGCTGGTTCAGCCACACGTTCGCGCGCACGCTCGCGGGTCTGACGACACCGGACCCTTAGATCGACGGCGCCGCGAGCCTCCCTCGCAGATCGTCGAGCAGCCACTTCCCTCCTCGGCCCAACGGCCGATCACGGACGTGCGCCGCATAAACAGGCAAAATCCCCGTTGGCGAAACGCTCTCGTCGGAGATGTCCAGCACCACAAGCCGGCCATCCGCCAGATACGGCTCGACCACGAAAGGCGGCATCTTGCACCAGCCGAAACCTGCGAGCAGGAAGTCGAGCCGCCGGGCCAGATCGGCGAAGCGCCAGGTCCGGTTGCCGACAACCCCGTAACTCGGACCAGCCGCACTGAAGGCATCCGACAGCACCAGCTGCACGTGAGCTTCGAGATCGGCCCGGTCCAGCATGCGCCCAAGACGCGCGAGTGGGTGGTCTGCTGCGGCCACCGGCAAGAGCTTGAGGTCGACAAGAGGATAAGCAATCAGGTCGTCCGGCACGGACGGCAGCAACAAACAGAATGCCAACGACGCATCTTGGGCGCGCAGACGCCGTTCTGCTCCGCCCAACCCTTCCGTGGAGAATGACACCGGCAGATCTGGAAATGTGTCGCGCAAGGCACGCAGGCTGCCGATCAGCGGCTCGGTCGGAACGAGCGGATCGATGGCCAGCGTGAGCGCTGGTTCCATTCCGATCCGCGTTCCGGCGGCGATGGCTTCGAAGCGGTCTGCACTCGCAAGAACCACACGCGCCTGTTCGACAAGAACCCGTCCGATCGCTGTCGGGGTCGGTTTGAGACGCGTGCGGTCAAACAGCTCAACGCCCTGTGTGTCTTCCAGCGTCTTGATCGCCTGGCTGATTGCCGATTGCACTCTGCCGAGCGACCGCCCTGCCGCCGAGAAGCTGCCGGCGTCACTGATGGTGACCAGAACGCGAAGCTGATCCAGCGTGAGATGTCCGATCACGCTCCATCTCCGGCAAAGATGGAAGCCATCATAATTTGATCGGTTCCGCCAGGGAAAGTCAGCGCCCATTCTACGACCATGCAACCGACCTTCTTTATCAACCACGGCGGCGGCCCGTGCTTCTTTCTCAAGCCAGGGCCGATGCGCGCGACATGGAAGCCGTTGGAGGACTACCTTGGTCGTTTCGCCTCCACGCTTCCCGAGCCGCCTCGCGCCTTGCTCGTCATCTCCGCGCATTGGGAGGAGGCTGTACCGACCGTCAACGCCTCGTCGGCGCCCAAGCTGCTCTTCGATTACGGTGGCTTTCCCGATTACACCTACCAGATCACGTGGCCGGCGCCCGGATCCCCCCAGATAGCAGCCCACGTGCGAAGACTTCTCAGCGACGCGGGCATACGGAGCGCCGCCAACGACCGCCGGGGCTACGATCACGGCGTCTTTGTTCCACTCAAGGTCGCCTTCCCGAACGCGGACATCCCCGTCGTGCAGCTTTCGATGCTGCGGGGCCTCGACCCGGCGCTCCATCTGACGATCGGCCGTGCTCTCAGGCCGTTGCGCTCGCAGGGCGTACTCATCATCGGTAGCGGTCAGACATATCACAACATGATCGGCTTCGCCGGCTCTGGAAAAGACCTGAGAGCCGAAGCCTTTGATGCCTGGTTGCGGCACGCGGTGACGCAGACGGACACGCGCGAACAGTCGCTGATCGAGTGGGAGCAAGCCGGCGGCGCGCGGGATGCGCAGCCGCATGAGGACCACCTGTTGCCGCTCATGGTCGCAGCCGGCGCCGCCTCGGGGGAAGCCGCCATCGTCGACTTCCACGATCAGGTAGTCGGGAAGCCGATTTCGGGTTTCCGTTTCGGCTAAGCCGCCGCCAGCCGGCAATCTCTCAATCTCATTCCAGTCAGGAGCTTCTCCATGCCAACCTTGCTCGTTGTCGAGTCGAGCCCCCGCGGCGGACATTCGATGTCGCGCGGCCTCACCAAGCTGTTTGTCGAAAACTGGATGAAAAACCATCCGGATGGTCGCGTGGTCGAGCGCGACCTCATGAAAACTGATCTGCCCTTCGTCACCTTGCCCTGGCTCGGCGCCTACTTCACGCCGGCTGAACAGCATACCGCCGAAATGAAGGATCTCCTCCGCCTGTCCGACGAGCTCGTCGAAGAGATCCTGGCAGCCGACCACATCGCCATCGGCACGCCGGTCTACAACTACAATGTCCCGGCGGTTCTGAAGGCCTACATCGATCATATCGTGCGCAAGGGCAAAACTCTCGGTATCTCCGGCGAGGGTCTGGTCCACGGTAAGACCTGCACCGTCCTGATGGCATCGGGCGGCGTCTATACACAGGGTTCTCCAATCCGCGACCGCGACATCGCAACGAGCTACCTGCGTCTGATCCTCAAGGTGATCGGCATCGAGGACGTCACCGTCATCGCGGGCGGAAATGCGAAGTCGGTCGACATGGGGCAGACTACCCGCGACGAGTTCTTGCAGACGTTCGTCCCGCAACTGGCGGAGGCGGCCGCCAGAAGCTGACGGCCCGGGTCGCCGCAGCGACGCTCCCGGCCTCCTTGAAACGTGTCTTGAATGCCAGCAGCCGATACGCGACGTTTTGTCAGTCAAGAAGCCGCTCACGGCCACTACTGCAAGGAAACGTCTCGATGTCTGGACAGATCACCACCGCGGTTGCGCTCGTCTGCGCGCTGACCGCCAGCCTCACAGCGCACGCCGCAACGCCCAAACTGCTCAGCCCAGGCACAGCCCTTTACGCCCGCGTCATCCGCCTTCCGGCGGAAACAGTCGTCGTCAAGCCGCATGCGATCTATTTCGACGACACCGAACTTCTTGCCGCCGTCACCCAGTTCAACAACGGCACCAACGTGGGCATCTACAAGCAAGCCCGCGGCGAAGCCTTCTCCCAACTCACGGAGATCCACGATCCCGATTTCGCCAACGGTCTCTGCTGCGGCACGATCTACCGTCTGCCGCAAGCCGTCGGCAGACTGGCCAAGGGCTCGATCCTCTGGGCCGGCTCAGTGGGTCAAGGCGAGACCACAAATCGGCAGATGATGATCAAAGTCTACAAGAGCGACGACGCCGGCCGGACTTGGTCCTATCTCAACGAGATCGTCGCCTCCAACACCGGCGGTCTTTGGGAACCGGACTTCAGCATCGCCGCCGATGGCGCGCTCGTCATGGTCTATTCCGACGAGACGCAAGCCGCCTGGAGCCAACTTCTCAACGAGGTCCGCTCGTATGACGGCGTGACCTGGCAGGATCCGACCCACGTCGCTGCGAGCAGCCAATTCGTCGATCGCCCCGGCATGGGCATCGTCTCTCGCCTCGCCAATGGGCAGCGCATGATGACCTTTGAGCTCTGCGGCCCGTCCAACTGCGCCGTGCACTACAAAATCTCTGCCGACGGCTGGAACTGGGGCGACCCGACCGATCTCGGCACCCCCGTCGCCCTGCCGAACGGCCAGACCTTCTGGCACACGCCCTACAACACCGTCCTGCCAGACGGCAGCATCCTCCTGATCGGGCAGATCTTCGTCAACGCCGACGGCTCGACTGCCGACGGCAATGGCGCAGTCATGTTCAAGAACGACTCCGGCGACCCCAGCCAGCCATGGCACCTGCTCGCCGCTCCGGTCGCCATTCCCAGCCCGTTCAACAACTACTGCCCCAACTATTCGTCGCCGCTTCTCGCCTCGCCCAACGGCACCTCCGTCAACGAACTGGCCAGCGAAGTCTCCGGCACCGACTGCCTGATGCTTTACGGCAAAGGTCCCATTCAGTAGCAGGCCAGGGACGCCGCCGGCGCCTGGGTCGCCTACCCCCAATGCCGTCTTGTTCGGCGACGAGGTCCAACGCCAAGTGCGGTCCCGCTACCGGTGGAACGCAAGATCGCCAAGGACCAACGGGTGCGCCGGCGTCGGACAGGTCGCGACCGGTTTGGTATGCAGGCCAACGAAGTCGCTGACCCAGCATTCATCCAGCACAGAGCAGTAGCAGGACCGCAACGACATCCGCGCGGACGACATCTCGTCAAATCGGCCAAAAACCGTTGATCCTCCGGCATCGCGTCTGACGGTCAGGATGTGCATCGTGTCACCAGCCCTAAGCACCTGCCCTGAGGGCGGCGAGTAACCAAGACCGTGCGGAATTTGTGTCTTCAAGATTTCTGGGTCGCGTGACAAGCCGCAGCAGCGGTCGAGCAACTGCACCAAGCTGACCGGCTTGCGATCATAGTACATCTCGAACCAGATGATCTTCGCCGGCCCCACGCCGGCATTTTGGAGATCGATCGTATCGTTGCCGCCATAGACTTCGTCTTTTCCCGTCTGCAGAAACGGCCACGAGCTCGCCGCCAGCAGCTTGCGCTGTGTCCCTTCGCCCCTGATCGCCACCACCAACGAGATCACTGCGATCAGCACCGCAGCACTCGCGGCAATGAAGTCGAACCAGAACCGCCCCGTCCGGTGCGGATGTCCGTGAACCTCGAGCGGCTCGAACCGCCCCTCCTCATCGGGCATGCCCGCCTTTCCACTCTGCTCCACGTCGGGCAAGTAAATTAACTCGACGTAGGAAACGCTCAATCCCGCCTGTAAGCACCATATGGTGCACTGCGGAAAACAGGCGTCGGGCAGCTCGATCGGAGCCCACCCCGGACAGCGTCAACGATAGTCACGAAGCCCCGCCAGCTCCGACTGACTGATCTGGCCGGCCGCGCCCATCCCACGGGCGTGCCGGCCAAGGAAGCTCGCATCCTCATGCCACGGAACAGACACATCGGCGGCCGCCGGTCCATGACCAGCGTCCTCACCGCCTTCACCGCGGTGCTCCTGCTCAGCGCCTGCGCTCAACCACAGGAGCAAGGGCCGGTCGCTGGCCGCTGGCACGGAGACGACGGCCGCGCCATCACGAACCTGACCCTCGACGGAAACCTCCAGTCCGGCACCGGTCACTACACCATCACCAGCTTGACCCGCTATTTCGGTTCGCACGGTTCCGATTACGAACCGTGGTCCGGCATCTGGACGCGCGACATCAAGACGCTTGACGGCCGCCCGCAGACGATCATCCGTCTGCAGGGCGCACTGAACAACCAAATCGACCGCTACAGCCTGGACCGCGCCGGCATCCTGGAGCCGACATCCGAGCTGGTTCACCGCCCGCTCACCACGCGGGAGATCTCGCTCTACAGCCTCTACCCCGACCACTGACCTCTTCCAACCGGCTCCACCGGGTCCAGTTCAGTTCCCGGCCTAGAGCACTCCCC
>CAXUIA010000098.1:0-2568 GCA_964250835.1 uncultured Acetobacteraceae bacterium
CTGTGTGCCGCCGGGCAGGATGAAGCTGGTGAGCGGGGCGATTTCCGCGTTGAGGTCGGAGGTGGCGGCTTCGAGCCGCGACGTGGCGTCGGGGTGAAGGCGGGAAACCGGACCGGGGCGGCAGAGACCGGCGCCAAGATCGAACAGGTCGTTCTGGATGATCGCCACGAGCTGTTCGGCCGGGTGGCCGATGATGGCGGCGCGCAACGCGCCGAGTGCGGCGTTGGCCTCGTCGACGGCGCCCATCGCCTCGATGCGCGCGTCGGTCTTGGGCACGCGGGTGCCGTCGCCAAGCGAGGTCTGGCCGCGATCGCCGCCGCGCGTGGTAACGCGGTCGATGCGGACGCCACCACTGCTCATGCGTGCTGCCGGATGGTCTGCAGGCTCTCGAAACCTTCGAAGTTCGGATGGCCCATCGTCATCGGCTTCGACGAACCGGCTGGACGGTGAGCGGCGCGGAACTGCTCCGAGTTGGTCCAGGCCTCAAAGCTGGCGCGGTCGGCCCAGACGGTATGGGAAGCGTAGAGAGTGTGGTCCTCGCGATTGGGGCCGCGCAGGAGGTGGAATTCGACAAAGCCGGGAACGGACTGCAGGTGGCTCTCGCGGGTGAGCCACATGGTTTCGAAGTCACCCTCGGAACCGGGCAAGACTTGGAAGCGGTTCATGGCGAGAAACATGGGACGTGCTCCGTTGCGGTCGCTCAGTCGAGATGGTGTCCGGCGCGCGCATGGGCACGCAGAACTTCGATGTAGCGCAGCATGATCTGATGTCGATCGTTCTTGCCGGTGTTCCAGAAATGGACGAGCCCGCTGAGCACCCCGGGCGTCTCGGCGTCGTGGAAGCTGCCGTAGCGAACAAAGCGGCTGATGGATGCGGTGTCGACGTGCGCCAGGCGGAACGAGGCGTAGTTGGCGACTTCCTGGTCTACCCAGCGCAGGGCATCACGGCCGTCGCTATCGAGAATGTTCTGTATGATGCGTCGTATGAGACGCAGCGTCCGCGCGTGTGTGGCGAGGTTGGGAATGCCGATCGTGCCGGCGTTGAAGCCGTCGGCGAAGCGCGGGTCGTAGCCGTCGCGCTGGATGAGGCTGGCGCCTACGGACGGCCAGGTGCGCATCGGCCCGACCCGCTCGATGGGTGCGGTCAGGCGGTCGGAGGTCGCGATCGCGACCAGCATCTCGCGCAGGCTCGCATTGGCCACGATGTCGGGGTCGAGAAACAGGACGGGCTGGAACTGCCAAGTCGGTGGGTGGTCGAGAATGGCGTATTTGGCGGCGACATAGCCCGTGAAATCGTTTGGCGACAAAGGCTGGATGGTCAGCTTGTCGCGGTCGAGTCCTGGAACGAGGCGGAGGATGTTATCGGCGGAAAAATCGGTCAGCAGGTGGATGTGGCCGTCGAAGCGGCCGAACTCCAGAAGCGAGTTGAGGCTGAGCACGAGTTGAGCCTGAACGGCAGGTGAGCGGAAGGCTGCGTAGTATATCATCGGCTTGAAGAGGCAGAGCTCCTCGATCCGCCAGCCGTCGACGAGGACGGTGATCCGGTAGGGCCATCGGTCCGCGTCGAACGGCAGATTGCGCGGCAGCGGGAGGTCGAGCGGACCCACGCGAAGGATGAAATCGGCGAGCAGGTCAACCTGCCAGCCACGCACGATGGCGCCGGTCGAACGCACGATCCAGGAGCCGGAAAAGAACGCCACGATGCGGCCAAGCTCGGTCTGGAGCAACGGCAGAAAGGTTTCCCAGCGCCCGGGCTGGTTGGCGGTCCAGGTGGTCACGCCGCCCTCGCGGCCGGCGGAGAAGAAGCTGCCGTCCTGCTCGATGGAGACGAGATTGCGTCCGGTGTCGACATGAATAGAGCACGCGCCGAGATCGCCGGCGTTGACGGCGAGTGCCGGACGGGTTCGGCGCTCAAGCCAGTCCTGCTCGTCGCGCCGGACAGACTCGACGGGCAGGTCGATGCCGAACAGCTGGCCGGTATCAGTGATGTCGCGGAGCGGCGTGTGGCCGAGGGCGCCGTCCTCGCCACGGGTCAGCAGCGTGCCGTGAACGGTCATAAAGTAGATCATCGCGGCGAGATCAGTCTGTCGCGGGCGCGCACGAGCATGAGATCCCAGGGGTCGCGCGCACTCGCGAGGAGCAGGGAGGGATCGGGCGTGCCCGATCCGTCCGCGCGGTAGCGGATGATGTCGCCCGAGGCCGGCCCGTCATCAAGCCAGAGCATGACTGCGTCCGGATTGCGTGCGCGCAGAGCGGCCCCGAGCGCGTGGGCGGTGTCGTCGTTGTCGACGGCGGTGGCGCGATGGACGAGCATGGGAACCGGCTGCCGGAGACGATCGCTCAAGCTGCGCGCGGCGAGACGCGCCCCGTCGCGGGCAGCCTCGCGGGCCGTGGCAGGGTCCAACTCACGGTCGGTGACGGTGCTGAAGCGCAGCCCGTAGCGGTGGCTGGTGGCGAGCAAGCGGGTGCCGCTCGAGTGGACAAAGAGGTCAACATCGTGATCGAGGGCGGCGAAGTCGTCGATGACCGCGTCGGCGAGCGCGGCCGCATCGGGAGCGCTGATCGTGAC
>CAXUIA010000098.1:2578-5493 GCA_964250835.1 uncultured Acetobacteraceae bacterium
GTCGATGACCGCGGGCATCCAGCCGGGCGGGCGGTAGAGGTGCCCAATGTCGAGGGCGATGGTATCGCCGTTTGCGATCTCGATCTCAAGACAAGCGTCGCGCAGATCCGCGGCCTCGTCGCCGATGGTCTCACGAAGCGAGAGGAGCAGACGGCGGTCGGCGTCGTCGGCCTGCGGATTGGCCGCAACCGTGCGCGAGTTGCCCGCCGAGACGAGACGCACGGCGGTGACGGCCGCATCGCTTATGACCCATCCGTCGAGTTCGAGTTGCCGTCGGGCCTCCACGTCACGCGCGACGAACCGTTCGACCTCGTAGCGATACTGGCAGCCCTTCATACGCACGGCGAGATCCGATCAGCCCGGTTGGCGGCCTTCGTGCTTCCCGTAGGCGATGTAGTGGGCGAACGGATCCTGTCCGGACGTCGAGACGTCGGGGTTGAGCGCGCGATAGCGCTCGCCGTCGAAACCCGGAGCGGTGACGATGCCGGGACAGCGCTCGCTCGAAAGCTCGGGAAAGTCGGAAAGGAAGGCCGCCATCTCTCCGTCGTTGCGCCAGGGTAGCCGGTAGATCGCGTCGCCGGCGACGGCGTGGAGGAGAGCGCCGTTGCGTTCGAGAGACTCGAGGTCGGAGTTGGACGGGACGTCACGCAGCTCGAGCCCGCTGTCGATGACATAGAAATAGGCGCTGGGCTCTGGGCCGCGATCACGCCGTACGCCGCCGAAGCCTGCGCGCAGGCAGCGGAACGACACGTCGGAATGCTCGTGACCGTATTTGCCGAAGCGAGGATCGAAAAAGCCGATGTTGAGCAGGGCGGCGCGCGTGAAGCCGAGGCATTGACCGCCGATGATGTGGGTGATGCCGGGATCGGCCGCGCGACAAGCGCCGGTGAGCACATGGTGGCGCAGATGCGCGGGTGCGAAATTGATATGGCCGAAGCTGATTGCGGCCTCAATCCATTCCTGTTCCCAGCCATGCACGCGCGGCAGGACGTCGTCGTCCATCAGCAGGATGATGTCCGCGCCGGTGCGGTTCATCAGGTGAAACAGGCCGCGGTTCTTGTTCCAGGCGATGCCGCGATTGGGGCCGAGAATGGTGGGAAAGCGTGCGTCGGCGAGCAGCTCGGCGGTTCCGTCGGTCGAGCCGTCGTCGGAGATGACGAGGTCGTAGTCGACGGAGGTGAAGCGCTCGAGCCGCGCCAGGAGGTCGGCGACCGTCCGGCTTCGATTGAAAGTAGTGATGGCGATGCCCAGTCTGGGCTTCCCTCTCGGACTCATTGCGGCGCTTTCAGACACGGGCCGGACGATAGCGGGAGAGGCATTGCGGTCAAGTAACGTTATCGACGCCGTCCATGTTTGCCTGGAGGCCGGCGTCGACCTTGCGTCTGGTCAGCGCGACGAAGTCGCCGATCGAGGAGAGCTTGTCCACCTCGGCGCTGCGGAAACGGACGTGAAACGCCTTCTGCACCTCGAGGATGATGCTGATCATGGCGATCGAGTCCCATCCCTCGACGTCGCGTGCTGACGTGGCCGGCGTCAAAGCGAGATCCGGTTCATCGAGGTTGTCGCGGATGATGTCGGCAATCCGCTCAAAGATCGGCTCGTCCGACGGCGGCAGGGCATCCATGTCAATTCATCCCGGGCATGCGACGAAGCAGGTCGACCCAAAGCTCGGGCCGGTTTTCGAGCGCGCGGTCAAGCGGAGCCAAGTAGCCGATATAGCCGCGATAGAGACCCTCCTCAACTTCGCGTATCGTGCCGTGCGGGTTGGCGTCGTCGGCAAGCGTGATCCAGATCATCCGATTGGGTCCGCGCTCGCGGATGGCGTTGAAAAGCTCAGGCATGCCGCGCTCGTCGCCTCCCTCGACGCGCCGAACGAAGAGCTTGGCGGCGTCAGTCAGATCCTCGAGGAACTTGCGGGCGAGATAGCGCAGTTTAATCGACTCCTTGCGCGTGATATCGACCTCGGAGATGGCGTAGGGAAAGCGGCCAGTGTGCAGGACGAAGTCGTAGGTGCGGCTCTTGACGATCCATTCGCCGAGGAGCTCGCCCGCAACGAGGTCGTCGCCCTCGGCAAAGCCTTTGAAATGCGAGCGGATGGCATGCGCGATGCGCAGCGGATCGCCCGATCCAGTAAAGCGGAACAAGCCGAGCTGGTCGACGCCAAGCTTGCGCTGAACAAAGCCGAACTCGCAGCTGTCGCCAAGGCTTTCGCATCGTTCAAGCAGCTTGACCGTGCCGTCGCCCAGCGGCGTTCCATTGTCAAACACCGAGCCTACCTCGATGCCGACACGACGGCCGCCGAAGTCGACGAGAAGTCGGGACCGGGTAAGGTCAGGGCGCTCGTCACCGAGGCGGATCACCGCGTGGAAACGGGCGTTGCGCGCCTGTTCGCCCATCAGGCTTTCGAGATGCGGGCTGGGCAGGTTGATGGTGGGAATGGGGTAGCGGTGCCGGCCCTCGACTTCGAGAACCATTGCACGGGGCGGCGTGTTGGCGGCGAGCCAGCCGGAGATAACGATCTCGTCGTCGCGTCCACCAAAAACTTCCCAGACGAAGGATTCCACGACGTAGTTCAGGCTCTGGACTGACATCCGCTCCCGTTCTCCGCACTCTGGCGGAGGGTTGGCGAAAAGCGTGTCCGCCGCAAGTGCGGCGGACACGCTGCGCGGTCAGCTCGTGGTGTGATGGCGGCGGTGATGAGCGTGGCCCGCCTGCCTGGTGGCGAGCGCCTGGGCCATGTCGAGATGGCTCTGGACCACCGACTGGTTCTGCTCGGCGAACGCCTTCAGGTCAGGGTCGGTGCCGCTGGTCGCCTCCTGCTGGTAGGCCGCTAAAACCGCCTGGTGGCCGGAGATTTGGTCGGCGACATAGTCGTGGTTGAACTTGGCGCCGTGCTCGGCCGAGAGGGCATTGGC
>CAXUIA010000098.1:5519-8464 GCA_964250835.1 uncultured Acetobacteraceae bacterium
ACCGTCTCCTCGGCGATCTCGGCGAGGCCGCCCTGAGTTGCCGTTGTGACGAAGTTTGCGTCGGCGGCGGCGAGCGGCGGCGGCGCGGGCGGCGGTGCAGGGGGCGCTGGTGGATTGCCGGCGCAGGCGGCGAGTGGGAGAAGGCCGAGGGCGAAACCCCAGCGGATGGTGTTGTTCATTGGTGGTGAGCCTCATGGTTTCTTCGCGCCACGATGGCACGGTGATAACGGTAGATGTTACGCGCTAGGAGCAGGAACGTTCACCGGCCTCGCCAATCAGCTCGGGATCGGGTCGACGGTGTGGTGAGTTCGCCAGCCGTTCCGGGCCCTCTCGCATGGGCCACGCTGGCGGCTGTCGCCGTGGTGGTGTCCGGCTGGGCAGCCTGGCCGGTGATGGCGGCCAACCATCGAGACATTTCGGTGTTCGTCCAGGCCGGTCACCTCTTCGTCGATACGGGACGGCTGCTTGGGCCGCTTAAGGTGACCGATCGGGTCGGCTATGACGGGCAATTCTACTACCGGATGGCGGTGGCGCCGTTCTCGTTCGCCGCCCAGGCCGGCGGCGTGCACTTCGATGCGCCGGCCTACCGGTCGCAGCGATTTTTATTCCCCTTGCTCGCCTGGCTGCTGTCGCTCGGCCGGCCGGCGATGGCGCCGGCTGCGCTGGTCGCGGTCAACCTGATGGGGATCGGGGTCATCGGATTCGCCTCGCTCCCGTTGACGCGCGCGCTCCGGATCAGTCCATGGGCGGCGGTCGCGATCGTGCTGTGGCCGGGGTTCTTCGTGGCCTTGACCCACGACACGTCCGAGATAGTGGCCCAAGCGTTTCTGGTCACCGCGCTGCTCGGCTTGGCTTGCCTGCTGCCGATCGTGGCCTGGCACGCGGCTCTTCCCGTTCTCTGGCGGGAGAGCGGCCATGAGGGCGTGCTTGCCCACGATTTCGGATGGCCGCTGCTGGGAGCGGCGCGCGTGCTGGTTGAGCGGATGTCGGCGATCTCGGCTGCGCGGTCGCTGCGCCTCGCCGTTCCTGCGATTATCAACGCAGTGGGAACGCTCGCCATGCTGGGCTTCTGCGCGGCGGTCGCGTCCCGCGTGCCCGCCTGCCTGCGGCGGGGCGGTGAGCACGCGGCGCTCGCTATCGCCTGGGTCAGCGTCGCGGCTTTGATGTCGTTGCTTACGGCAGGAGACGGGCCCTGGACAACGCCCGGGGAGTATTGCCGGGCGTTCAGCGAGTGCTGGGTGGTAGGGTGCCTGGTGCTGTGCGCGGGACAGCCGGGCTGGATAGGTCGCCGCGGCTGGTCGTCGCTTACTATCTTTAGCGGTGGATTCTGGATGCTGGTGGTGCAGTTCGAACGCTGGGGCTTCGGCTTGCACTTCCGGCTGCTGTAGGGCTCTGAGCCCAGAGGGCGGAGGCAAGACGGGGCTCCGCCCCTCACCCCGCCAGACGCAGGGCGTTTGGATCCCTCTTTGATAAAATGCGGGTCTGGGCGGCGCCCCAGAACCTCGGGCGAGCCACCACCCACCGGGGTCCAGGGCAGATCCCGGCTACCGTCGATTGCGAAAACGCTCAACCGCGGCGACGAGCGCGCGCCGGATGCCCGGCTCGAGCGCCGAATGGCCTGCGTCGGGCACGATGGTCAGCCGGGCCTGCGGCCAGACGGCGGCGAGATCAAAGGCGCTCTGGGCGGGGCAGATCATGTCGTAGCGGCCCTGCACGATCTCGGCATGGAGGTCGGCGATGCGATGCATCCGGCCAAGGAGGCCGCCGTCGGGCAAGAAGAGGTTGTTGGCGAAGTAAAAGGCTTCGATCCGGGCGAGGCCGAGTGCGGAGCGGTCGCGGGCAAAGGAGGCAACGGTGTCGGGGCTCGGCAGCAGGGTCGAGCAGGACCCTTCGTAGAGTGACCAGGCGCGGGCGGCCGGAAGATGGATAGCGGGATCCGGATCGACCAGGCGCTTGAGGTAGGAGCCGAGCAGATCCTGTTGCTCGGTGTCGGGAAGGAAGCTCGCGAACGCCTGATGGGCGTCGGGGAAGACGCGGGCAAGACCGTGCAGGAACCAGTCGAGCTCGTGCGGGCGGCCGAGGAAGACGCCGCGCAGCACCAGGCCGGCGACGCGGTCGGGATGTGCCTGTGCATAGGCCAAGGCAAGGGTCGAGCCCCAGGACCCGCCGAAGAGGAGGAACCGGTCGACGCCGAGATGCTCACGCAAGGCCTCGATGTCGGCGACCAGATCGTCGGTGGTGTTGTTCTGCAGGCCGCCGAGCGGGCGGGATCGGCCCGCGCCGCGCTGGTCAAAGATGACCACGCGCCAGAAGCTGGGATCGAAGAAGCGCCGGTGGACGGCGCCTGCGCCGGCGCCGGGGCCGCCATGAAGGAACAGGACCGGACGGCCGTGCGGGTCGCCGACCTGCTCCCAATACATGACGTGGCCGCCGGTGAGCGGCAGATAGCCGGTCTCGAACGGTCCGATTTCGGGGAAGAGGTCGCCTCTGGGCATCGCGCCAACTATACGCAAATGGCGCCCACGGGGGAGTGCCGGATGCGGGTGGAGTGGCTGCGCGGAGCGTCGTTCGGGGCGGCGGGCCTGCTCGGCGCCACAGGGGTGGCGCTGGCGGCGGTGGCCGCGCATGTAGGACCGCGTTTTCTCGATGCCCACGAGCAGGCGATGCTGCGTCAGGGTGTGGAGATGCAGATGTGGCACGCGCTTGCCCTGCTCGGGGTAGGCGCGGCGTTGCGCCGGGCGGACGCCGCGGCGGTGCTGGTCGTGGCGGGACTGGTCGGAGGGACGGCCGGGTTCTGCGCTGGAGTGTATGGATTGGCGCTGGGAGTTGATTGGCTCGGCAGGGCGGCGCCGGTCGGAGGAGTTGTTTTGATCCTGTCGTGGGCGGTCATGGGCGTGAGATTCGGGCTTCGGCCCTGAATTCCACGGTCGCGATCGTGGGCGGGC
>CAXUIA010000099.1:0-1699 GCA_964250835.1 uncultured Acetobacteraceae bacterium
CCCGAACACCGTCACCCCGAGCATCCCGAAGAACACCGCCGTCCCCAGCGACTGCCGCATCTCCGAGCCCGCCCCGGTCGCGACCGCCAGCGGCAGCACGCCCATGATGAAGGCGAGCGACGTCATCAGAATCGGGCGCAGCCGCGTCCGCGCCGCGCGCACCGCGGCCTCACGCGTCGACACGCCGTCATCCTCCGCGCGCCGCGCGAACTCGACGATCAGGATCGCGTTCTTCGCAGCCAGGCCCACCAGCACCACGAACCCGATCTGCGCCAGGATGTCGATCGACATCCCGCGGACCAAGAGTCCGCTCACCGCCGCCAGCAGGCACATCGGCACGATCAAGACCACCGAGAGCGGCAACCGCCAGCTCTCGTACTGGGCCGCGAGCACGAGAAAGACGAACAGCACCGACGCGCCGAAGATCACCAGCGTCGAATTGCCCGGAAGCTTCTGCTGGAAGGCGAGCTCGGTCCATTCATAGCCGAACCCGTGCGGCAGCACACGGTCGGCGATCTGCTCCATCTTCGCCAGCGCCACGCCGCTCGCCACGCCCGGCGCCGCGGCGCCCAGGATCTCGGCGGACGGAAACAGGTCGTAGCGCGGCACCCGGTATGGCGCCGTGATCTCGTGGAACCGCGCCACCGTGCCGATCGGCACCATCTGCCCCGACGCGTTGCGGGTCCGCAGCCGCGCGATGTCGTCGACGTCGCGCCGGAACCGTCCATCCGCCTGCGCCACCACCTCGTAGGTCCGGCCCAGATAGTTGAAGTCGTTGATGTACTCGCTGCCGAGATAGACCTGCATCGCCTCGAACACGAGGTCGGGCGTCACCCCGATCTTCTCCGCCCGCTGCCGGTCGATGTCGGCGTAGATCGTGGGCGTCCGGGTGCTAAAGAGCGAGAACACGCCGGCGAAGTCCGGATCCTGGTTCGCCGCTCCCACCACCGCCTGTGCCGCCCCGGCAAGCGCCTGTGAGCCTGCCCCCTGACGGTCCTGGATCTCCATCTTGAAGCCGCCGGCCGTCCCGATCCCCTGAACCGGTGGCGGCGCGATCACCAGCACGAACGCACCCTGGATCGCGAACAGCTTCTGCCGGAGCTCGTTGAGGATCAGCTGAGCGCTTTGGCCCTTCACCACCCGCTCTTCGGGCGGTGCGAGTCCCACAAACGCGGTCGCCGTGTTCGACGCGTCCGTGAACGTCGCCGCGTCCAGTCCCGCGAACGGCACCACGTGCTCCACGCCCGGCACCGACAGTATCAGGTCGGTCGCCTGATGCAGCACCGCTTCGGTCCGGTCCAGCGACGCACCCGCCGGCAACTGGACCAGCGTGATCAGGTAGCCCTGGTCCTGGTCTGGAATATAACCGGTGGGCGCACGGCCGAACTGCACGCCTGCCAGCGCGATCAGTCCGGCATAGACCGCGACCACCAGGACGGCCATCCGCACCAGCCGTCCCGTCAGCCTGGCGTAGCCGCGCGACAGCGCCTCGAAGCCGCTGTTGAACAGCCCAAATCCCGCCGCCAGCAGCCGCCCGGGTCCGGGACGGCGGCGTGCCCGATGCCCTTCCGGCACGTGCGCCTTGAACAGCAGCGCGCACAATGCCGGGCTCAGCGTCAGCGACACAAAGCAGCTGATCACGGTGGACGCCGCGATGGTCACCGCGAACTGGCGGAAGAACTGCCCGGAGATGCCGCTG
>CAXUIA010000099.1:1709-7809 GCA_964250835.1 uncultured Acetobacteraceae bacterium
GCTTAAAGAACTGCCCCGAAATCCCCGAGATGAACGCCGACGGCACGAACACCGCGCACAGCGTGCGCGCGATCGCGATCAGCGCGCCGCCCACTTCGTCCATCGTCCGGTGCGCCGCCTCGCGCGGCGTCATCCCGAGCCGCAGGTTCCGCTCGACGTTCTCGACCACCACGATGGCGTCGTCGACCACAATGCCCACCGCGAGCACCAGCCCGAACAGCGACAGGTTGTTGAGCGAGAAGCCCAACGCCGCCAGCACCACGAACGTCCCGATCAGCGAGATCGGGATCGCCACGATCGGGATGATCGACGCCCGCCAGGTCTGCAGGAACACGATCACCACCAGCACGACCAGAGCGACCGCCTCGATGATCGTCTTGAGGACCTGGTGCACCGCCTTGTCGATGAACTGCGTCGGATCGTAGATGATCGTGGTGTCGATCCCGGGCGGGAAGCTTTTCTTGAGCACCGCCATTTCGGTCCGCACGCGCGCGGCCGTCGCCAGCGCGTTCGAACCCGGCTGCTGGAACACCAGCAGCGGCACCGCTTCGCGCTGATCAAGGTAGCCGTTCGAGCCGTAATCGGCCGCGCCCAGTTCGACCCGCCCGATGTCGCGCACCCGGGTCACGTGCCCGTTATTGTCCGACTTGACGATCACGTCGGCGAACTGCGACGGGTCCGACAGCCGTCCGAGCGTCTGCACGTTGAGCTGGAACGCCTCGTGCGACGGCACCGGCGGCTGGTTCAGGATGCCCGCCGACACCTGCACGTTCTGCGCCCGCAGCGCGTTGACCACGTCGCCCGCCGTCAGGCCATAGGCCGCCGTCTTGTCCGGATCGAGCCACACCCGCATCGCGTAGTCGCGGCCGCCGAACACCTGGACGTCGCCCACGCCGTCGAGCTTGGCCAGCTGGTCGCGAACGTTCAACGTCGCGTAGTTCGACATGTAGAGCTCGCCGCGCGACTGGTCCGGCGAGAACAGATGCACCACCAGCAGGATGTCGGGCGTCGCCTTCTTGACCGTCACGCCGAGCCGCTGGACGTCGCTCGGCAGCCGCGGCAGCGCGATCGAGACCCGGTTCTGCGTCAGCACCTGCGCCGTATCGAGGTTGGTGCCGAGCTTGAACGTGACGGTGACCGTGAGCTTCCCGTCGCCCGTCGCCTGGCTGCTCAGATAGAGCATGTTCTCGACGCCGGTGATCTGCTGCTCGAGCGGTGTCGCCACCGTCTTGCTCACCACCTCGGCCGAGGCGCCCGGATAGGTGGCGCTGATCTGGATCGTCGGCGGCGCGATCTCCGGATACTGCGCAATCGGCAAGGCGGTGAACGCCGCCAGCCCGCAAATCGTGATGAACGCGCTGAGGACAGTGGCAAAGATCGGCCGGTCGATGAAGAAGTGCGAGAACCGCATGCGTCAGCTCCCGCTCGCTCGGATTGTTCCCGGCACAGGCACGACCTTGCTGCCGGGTATCGCCCGCATCAGCCCGTCGATGATCACCCGGTCGTTTGGCGCGAGCCCGCTCTCGACCACCCGCCGCCCGTCCTCCATTTAACCCACCGTCACCGGTTTCGGCACAACCGTGCCGTCGGGTGCGACCGTCATCGCGAACAGTTCGGATTGATCCGCCGCAATCGCGGAGGCCGGCACCAGCAGCACCTTGCGCGGCGCCATCAGCTCCGCACGGACCCGCGCGAACTCTCCGGGTGCGATGAACAGATCCGGGTTCGGCACGGTGGCGCGCGCATGGATCGTGCCGCTGCCGCGATCCATCGCGTTATCGATGAAATCCAGCGTGCCGTGACGGGACCAGCGATCCTCGTCGCCGAGGCTGATGTCAACGGTCCGTTTGGCCGCACCTCCCTCGTGCAGGAAACGCTGATAGGTCAGGAAGTCGTTTTCGCTCATGTCGAAGTCGAGATAGATCGGATCGAGCGAAACCAGGGTCGACAGCAGCGTCGTGGTGCCGCCGGTGATGCTGCCGGCAACCAGGCTGCCCACCGACACGCGGTGCGAACTGATCCGCCCGGAGAATGGTGCCGCGATTCGGGTAAATTCCAGGTTGAGCTGCGCGTTGCGCAACGCCGCCCTGGCCATCTCGACCGACGCCGCGGCCGCCTCCTGGTTGGCAACCCGCTGGTCAACGGTCTCCGCGGTGCCGAAATCGGTCCGCTTGAGCGCCTGCGCGCGATACAGCTCCTTGCCCGCCAGGTCGAGCTGCGCCTGATCGGTCCGCAGCGTCGCCAACGCCTGATCGAGTGCGACCTGGTAAGGCCGCGGATCGATCACGAACAGGAGGTCGCCCTTGTGAACGATCTGCCCATCGGTGAAATGGATCTCCGTGAGATACCCGCCCACCTGCGCCCGCAGCTCGACGCTGTCGACGGCGGAGAACTGGCCCAGAAAACTTGTCTGCGGCGCCACCACACCTTCGAGCGGCGTGCTGACCGTCACCGGCAGCGCCGGCATGGGCGGCGGCCCGAAAATCGCCCCGCGGGACCCGGCCAACACCGGCCGGCCGCGCTGGGCCCCGGCCCCCCCGCCCCCCCCGACCGCCCTGCTTCGACATCTGTTTGTCATATGACCGCCTGTCGCCGGCTTATGGTTAAATCTACCGACCGATATGAAACTCTGCTGCGAGCCTTCAACCCCGCAGTCGCTTCAGTATACTTGGCCGGATGAGGAGATCAGCTTGAATGGGCCGCCCGCGTGAGTTCGATGTCGACGAGGCTTTGGACGCGGCGCTCGAGGTGTTCTGGCGCAAAGGTTTCGAGGGTTCGTCCCTGACGGACCTGACCGAAGCGATGGGAATAACGCGTCCCAGCCTTTACGCCACCTACGGCAACAAGGAAAACCTCTTTCGCAAAGCGCTTGATCGTTACGAAACGACGTGCCTGGACTTCACCTGCGCCGCACTTGCCGCCCCGACCGCACGGGAGGTCATCGAACGCCTGCTTGAGGGCTACGTCAACATCCAGAGCGGCGAGGCTCACCCGCCCGGCTGTCTAGGCACCCAGGCCGCTCTGGTCGGCTCAGAGGATTCGGACGCCATCCGCACCGAACTCGTCACCCGCCGCCAACGCTTCGAGACCGCGCTTCAAGCCCGCTTCGAACGCGCCCGCACCGAAGGCGACCTCGCCGCCGACATCAAACCCGCCGACCTCGCCCGCTACATCATGACCATCATCCAGGGCATGGCCGTCCAAGCCGCCTCCGGCGCCTCCCGCGCAGACCTGCATGGAATTGCCGCGACCACGCTGCGCGCTTTCTAGGAACGCCAGGGCGTCATCCAACAATCATCGAACCTCGGGCCGATCGGTCGAGAAGCCAGATGCGACCTCCCGCACCAAGGCTCTGAACCAGTCAAGGAACGGATCGGCGGCTCGCATATGTGAGCACACCAGCGTGATCTCCAACCTGTTCTCAAGAAACGGCGGATCCTGAAGAACAAGACCAAAGGTCGACGCGAAGGCGCGAGCAAACGTCGCCGAAACAGTTGTCACCAAATCGGTCGATGCGACAACGGCCAGAGCCCCCATGAAATTCGGCGTCGACAATCCGACACGGTGATTGATGCCGCGCGCCGCCAGCATGGCCTCGATCGGCGCATCGCCTGCGCCGGTCAGGTCCACGACGACGTGCTGATATGATCCGTAGTCGTCGAGCGACCATTTGCGACAGGCGGCTGGATGGCCGCTTCGCATCACCAGTGCGAGGTGGTCCTGAGCGACGACCTCGCTGTAGGTGCCTGCTTGCAGCGGTGTGGTGGAAAGCGCGAAGGCGAGGTCCAGCGTTCCGTCGTTGAGCTGTTCGGCAGTATCGGAAATGTAGGGCTCGACACGCAAGCTGACGCCGGGAGCCTCCGCGGCCATGCGAGCCACCACACCGGGCAGGATGATGATCGTATGCGAGTCCGCGGCCGCGAGGCGGACGACGCCTCGTTCCTGACCCGGATCGAACGTCTGCGGCCGGAACACTTCCCGCAAATGGCTCATCGCCGCCGCCAGCACCGGCTTGAGTGCCTGCGCCCGCGCCGTCAACACGTAGCCGCTCGACGTTCGCACGAGCAGAGGATCGCCCTGCAGCTCTCGCAACCGCGCGAGTGAACGGCTCATCGCCGGCTGGCTCAAACCGACATCAGCCGCCGCCCGCGTAACGTTTCGGCGATGCAGCAGGGCATGCAGAGCGGGGACAAGATTGAGATCCAGCCCTGCAATATTCCGTTCTTGCATAATGATGATCATAAGCATGCATTTTGAATATCTCAACGCTCGCCATACAGGTCGCTCGAACAAGACGCCGCCGACCTGAACCGCACCGGGGACACGGCCGGACGGATGACACTGCAAAGGAACGAACATGCGAGTGAAGTTCGCCATTCAAGCGATGGCCGCTCTGGCCGCTCTTCCAGGTCTGGGTCAGGCTCATGCCGCCTCGCCCAATCCAACCAGCTTCGCCGATCTGCTCGCCGCCGCAACCTCGTGGACGAGCGCGGGCAACGGCGCGTCGAACAACCATGACGCGCCGTTCGAACCTTTTCTTAACCCCCTCACAGTTTCCCATCTGAAAACCCGCTGGGTATTCACTGCGAACGGCGAAGTTTGGGGCACCCCGACCGTCGAGGGCGACGCTGTCTACGCGTCCGACACCGGTGGCTCCGTGTGGCGCATCGACGCGCTGACCGGCAAGGCCGTCTGGGAAGTCAAACTCCCGCTCTACACCGGCATTCCCGGTTCTTTCTCCCGCGTAAGCCCGGCGATCAGCCACGACACGATCATCATCGGAGACCAGGCCTCGGCGACGATCTTCGCCCTGTCCAAAAGCAACGGCGCATTGGTTTGGAAGACAACCCTTGCAACCAACCAGTTGGCTTTCATCACGAGCTCGCCGGTCGTCGCCAACGGACGCGTGTATGTCGGCGTTTCATCGGATCAGGAAGTCGGCGCCGTCCTAACCCCCGGCTTTCAGATCGACTTCCGCGGCTCGATAGCGGCTCTCGACCTGGCAACCGGCCACGTCGTCTGGCAGATATATACCGTTCCCAAAGGCTATACCGGCGGCGCTGTCTGGTCGAGCAACCTCGCCGTCGACAGCCGTCGTCACGCCATCTATGTCGACACCGGCAACAACTATTCGGTTCCCGCTTCGGTCGCGGCTTGCCAGACGAGCGCATCGACAAATGCACAACTCGACGCTTGCCTCGATCCCAACGATCATATCGACAGCGTCCTGTCGCTCGACACGCACACGGGCGCGGTGAATTGGTCGCAGCGCTTCACCCATGCCGACAATTACACCGACTCCTGTCCCGGTCTCACGCCGACGCCCGCGACGCCTTGCCCACTGCCGGCCGGCGTCGACAGCGACTTCGGCGCCGCTCCGAACCTGCTCACGATCTCATCCGGAGCAACGCAGGAGGATGTCGTCGGCGCGGGACAGAAAAGCGGCGTCTATTGGGAGCTCGACCGGGACACTGGAAAGATCCTCTGGGGCACTCAGGTCGGGCCGGGAGGGCATTACGGCGGCATCGAGTACGGAACAGCAACCGACGGCAAGCGGATTTACGTTCCGGAAGGCAACTTCGCCTATGTCGAAACCACGCTCTATCCGTCGGGCCGGAAGACGAACGGAGGCTACTGGTCAGCGCTTGATCCGGTCACAGGCCGAATCCTTTGGCAGACACCCACGACCGAACTCGCCATCGACACGCCGTTTGCGGGAACGCCATACGGTTCGCCAGCAGGAGGCATGTCAAATGCATATGGTTCCGTCAGCGTCGCCAACGGCGTGATGTATGGCGAGGATCAAGCCGGAACATTCGTGGCACTCGATGCGGCAACCGGAACGACGTTGTTCAGCTTCAAGAGCGGTGGTGCCTCGATCTCCGGGCCCGCCATCGCGACGGGTAGCCTCTACTGGAGTTCCGGCTATAAAAATCTCGGTCCGACAAACAACAAGATCTACGCGTTCAGCTTGGGCTTCTAGGGGGCGACCACCGTCAGGCTCGTGACGAAGCGTTTTTTCACGATCCGCCACACACTGCCTTAGCTCAGTCGGAGCTTAGCTCAGCCGGCGCGCCAACCTGCGCGCCGGCGCGGCTCA
>CAXUIA010000099.1:7819-8428 GCA_964250835.1 uncultured Acetobacteraceae bacterium
GCAAATGGTGGGGGGGGGCGCGGCTCAACTACCGCGGAAACCCGCCCTCAAACGCAATCTCTGAAAGCGGCACCCGCTGGCTCGGCGCCTCGCGCGCCTGCATCGCCTCCGGCAACTGCGACTTGTCGCCCAGCTTTCCGACCGCATAAGCCGCCTCCACCCGGTAACCGACCGGGACATCAAGCTCCGAAAACGCCCGGTCCATGTCAAAGCCCACCATGCCATGCACGTGCCAGCCCATCCGCGTCGCCTGCAGCGCGAACGTCGCCGCCGCAGCGCCCGCGTCGTGCGAGTGGCTGTGCGACGGCACATCCTTGTCCGAACCGGGCGGCCGCATTACCGAGTTCGACACCAGGATCACCAGCGCCGAGGCCTTTGCGGCCCACGACTGGTTGAACGGCACCAGCAGCCCAAAGAACTTGTCCCAATGCGCCGTCTCCCGACGCGCATACAGGAACCGCCAGGGCTGCGAGTTGTACGACGACGCCGCCCACCGTCCCGCCTCGATCATCGTCAGCAGGTCCGTCTCCGGGATGCTCTCCCCGGTAAACGCCCGAGGCGACCAACGCTCAAGAAACAAGGGATCGATCGGATGATCGGCAGTTCTAC
>CAXUIA010000100.1:0-2042 GCA_964250835.1 uncultured Acetobacteraceae bacterium
CCACCCGCCCCATAGGCTGTCCGTGCAGCAGCGCGTCGCGCGGCGCAAACACCGCGCCATTGCGGTTGGCGAATCTGCCTAAGTTGTTCACCGTTGTTCGATTGAACGTGACGTTCGATATGTTGCGGACGTCGAACCGGTTGATCCGGTTGAAATATCCCCGGTCCTCGCGATAGGGCGGGTAATAGGGCTCGTTCGGCGCCAGTGCCACCCAGCCGATCGCCGCACCGACCACAGCGCCCGCCAGGGCTGCCTCACCCACGTCGGTCCAGCTCACCAATGCGGGCGAGTAGACCGGTTCGGCGTAGCCCTCAACCGGCTGATCGCCGCCAGGCACCCACCCCCACTGGCCACCGTCATCAATCCAGCGACCATAGTGAAACGGCGCGAAGCCCCAGCTTGAATCGTCGATCCACGTCCATCCCCAAGGCTGCACATACGACCAATGACCCTCGCGATAGGGAGCCCAACCGGCCTGGACCGGCGGATACCAGACCTGCCCGTATTGCGGCGATTGACGCCAGCTTCCCACCTGCGCGAGCGCGCGGCAGCCGGTCATATTGGCCACCTGCGGCGGCAACTGCCCGTTCTGGCGCGCGACGGTGGCCAGCATGGCGGACAGGAACGGGTCGGGCGGCCCCGCCGCCGCGACACCTCCCGATAACTGGTCGGTGCCGGTGATCGTCGCGGTCTGGCCGGAGGCAATCGCAAGCTGCACCCCCGTCGCCGTCACCTGGCCTCCACCCTGCACGACGGTGATCGTCGTCGGCGTGTCGCTGTCGCCTGCGACGATCTCGTATTCGCCCTGACCGGCGATCTGGACGACGCCGCGCGGGGTCGCCACCTGGTTGACCGCGCCGGGAGGCTGCGGGCCAAGTGCAAGAAACACGCGTCCCTGCGGAGCGCTGGTGACAAACTGCTGGTCATCGAGCGTCGCCACGTCGAGCTCCGTGCCGCCGTCGAGTTCGGCCACGCCGTTGCCCACATCGACCTCGGCGTGGCCACCGGCCTGCGCGAACACCGCATCACCGTTGGTGACCGGAGTATTGGGCACCGCCGCCGTCCAGCCGTCCCCTTGCGCATCATGAAACGACACGCTGCCCTGAAGCGATGCGAGCCGGCCCACACGCGCAGGCGGCGCAGCCGTCTGCGCCTGAGCAAAATCCGGCGTGACCAACGACAATGACAGGCTGGTGGCCGCCAGCCATGCTCCTGCTCGGGTTCGCACATCAACCTCCTTGACTGCGGCCTACAACGTGGTGATGAGCCCCACTCATGTCAGAATGAAGGTGGAAACGTGACGTTCCGCCGGGTTCACTCTGGAGGGCCAAGTGCGTCTAGCTTTAACAGCAGCCGGTCTGCTCGCGTTGGTGTTCGGCTTGCTCTTTCTTGCTCAGGGGACCGGCTACTTCCCCTATCCGCGCTCGAGCTTCATGATCGATCAAACGGTGTGGGCGTATCGCGGCGTGGGCCTCGCGACGTTGGGTGCCGCCTGCCTGGTTGTGTCGCGCTCGGTCCTACGCTGACCCGTCTCGACAGGACGATCGTCCTCGCGGCATTCGGACGATCCGTTCGAGCTACCCGAGCTCGGGTGTCTCACCGGCTCGCTGTGGCTGTTCTCGAGCCTGGGCAACCGCCTGCTCGCCGGGATCCCTGCGCCAGAGGGCAACACTTCCGGCCTCCAGCGACGAAACCCTGGCTCTGCCCCGAACTCCGCCAAGGGCCAACCCTTGGAAACCGTTACTTGCACTCGCCCAGACCCGCGGGGCGTAATGTCATTCCGTGAAGCCGGAAGGCGAGCGGACGGGTTTCAGGTCCCAACCCCAACGTCGCCATCGAGCGTGTGTCGTCGACGCGAAAGTCGATCGCTGTCACCCCACCCGCCTCGCGCGCCGGCCCCAGACACACTGGAATGACAACGTCAATTCCCAGCGGTCCGATCCGGCGCGTCACCGACCGTCCCGCCGCGTCGATCCGAAGCAGGCGCGGCGGCGCACCCGCCACCGCGGACACCGTCAGCACCGCCACCAACGGCCGTGCGT
>CAXUIA010000100.1:2052-8421 GCA_964250835.1 uncultured Acetobacteraceae bacterium
GTGCGTCGCGATCGACGAAGGCCAGTCGTGCCTGTGGTCCTGTTGCCCACGTTCCGTCAGGCTCCGTCGCATCCCAGCCGCTGATCTCGTAAATCCAGCCATCGCCGCGCGCCGAGAAGGCGACCGGCTCGCCCGTCGCAAGGTCCGACGCCCCGTCGAAACGCGACCCCGGATGTGTAGCGCGACAAAACACGGTGGCGACCCAGACCGCACTCTCGGCCCGCGCGCACGGCGGCCTCAGCGACAGCCCGTGTTGCTCCATTTCCGCCCGCACCGCCGGTGCAAGCACGAAATCAAGGGCCACCGACCGCAAACGGTCGCCGCCACGCTTGACCGCTTCATCAAGGCGCTGGTCAAGCGTGTTCCCCGGTTGCAACATTGCCGGATAGAGATTGACGGCCTGCAACGGATGCGGCGTCGCCGCAGCCCAGTAGCCGAGCGGAACCGTCAGCAGCAGGTCGACGCTATCGGGCCCGATCAGGGCCGGCGGATGCGCGGTGTAGGTCGTCGACCAGGGCCGATGAAAGAAGTCGGCCCGCTGCGTGGTCGCAATCAAGACCACAGCCACTGCCGCGCCGGCCATCGTGCGCGCCACGTCGGATCGCGGAACCGCGCCCGCCGCCAGCACGGCGAACGCACCACCGAGCATGTCGAGCGGCACGGCATAGCGCTGGATCGGGCACAGCACCAACCACGCCCCGATCCCCGTCAACAGATAGAGGGCCAAGAACCTGAGCGGCCCGGCCGCACGCACCGCCAGGACCGCCACGGCCGCAATCACGCCGAGAAGGTCACGTGCATCCCGAAACGGCGTTTCTGCCGTGGGCGCCTCGCCCTCGGCCGCGCCAAGCGGCACCCCGAGCGCGTGCAGCACCCCCATGAAATGGAAGCGCGGATCGCCAAACGACACGGGGGGCGCCGCCGGCGAGCGAAAAACATCGTTCAGAAACGGAAAAAACGGATTACCGAACGCCAGCCACAAATAGCCCGCCCACACCCCGCCGGTCAGCAGAAAGCCAGCCGCGCATCCGACCCCGGCCGCGACCGCCGCGCGCAGCCGCCCTCCTGCCGGGCCGGCGACCAGCACGCCCAGCACCAGCGCCACGCTCAGCACCACCATCGGCAGCTTGAAGCCGGCGGCAACACCGGTCAGCACGCCCGCCGCGACGCAGCGCCGAACCGAAGCACCGCCCACCACCAGACGCAGCGCGAGTAGCGGTGTTGCAGCCAGCAGCAGATCGTCGAGGCTCGTGCCCACTTCGGCCAGCACCATGGCGGCTGTCGCTCCGGCCGCCGTCGCCAATAGCGCGACAGTCCGGCTCGACACGGCGCGCGTCACTGCCCACAGGGCACCCACGCTCAGCGATTGCAGTGCCGCTTCGGCCAGTTGGCCCGCGAACGGACCCAAGACCCGCCGCAACAAATAGGGCGGCAGAAACGGCACCGGGTTGAGGTAACTTTGCGGGCCGGCCGGCATCACATCGCGCAGCGTGCGCCCGTGCAGCAGCGCGAAGGCATCATAGGCGTGGTAGTTTTGCAGGTCCCAGTTCACGTCCTGGCCGAAATACCAGGCTAGGAAGATAAAGAATGGGGCTCCGCCGCAAACTCCGCCAAGGGCGGTGCCCTTGGATCTCACCATTTCAGTCAGGCGGGTCTGGGGGCGCAACCCCCAGCGGGGTGCAAGGGCATCGCCCCCGCGCGCTTCGCCCGTTCCTGGATGGACCGAGCCATCTGGTCCACGCCATTGCTGCGGTTCGACGTGAGCGACCGTATCAGCCCCAACTCCTTGAGAAACACCGGATCCGTCGCCAGCACTTCCGACGGAGGCCGCCCCGAGTAAACGCGCAGCACCAGCCGCACCAACCCCGCCACGATGGTGCTGTCCGACCCGCCCGCCAGCAGCATCCGCCCATCGGCGATCTCGTCGGCGAGCCAGACCTGTGCGAGGCATCCTTTCAGCCGATGCGCGTCGTCCCGCCACTCGGCCGGAAGCGGCGGCAGCTTGCGCCCGTTGTCGATGATATACTCGTAGTAAGCCTCGTCGTCGTCGAACAGCTCGAGCTCGGACCGGATCGCCTCGACGGCCTCGGCCGCCGTCGGCTCCTCGGGAGCGACGAACGCCGTCACAGGATGAACCGGCTGAGATCGCCCTTCTGTGCAAGCGGCGAAACACGCTCGTGCACGTAGGCCGCATCAATCGCCACCGCGTCCCCCGGCCGGTCGGACGCGGTGAAGCTCACCTCCTCGAGCAGCTTCTCAAGCACGGTCGCGAGCCGCCGCGCGCCGATATTCTCGACCCGATCGTTGATGTCGGCGGCGAGTTCGGCCAGTGCGTCGACCGCGTCGTCGGTGAAGGTGAGCACCACGTGCTCGGTGCCGAGCAGTTGCGCATACTGCTTGAGCAGCGAGTGCTCCGGCTCGGTCAGGATACGGCGCAGGTCCGCGCGCGACAACGGCGCCAGCTCCACCCGGATCGGCAGCCGGCCCTGCAGCTCGGGCAGCAGGTCGGCGGGCTTGGCGAGATGGAACGCGCCCGAAGCGATAAACAGCACGTGGTCGGTCTTGACCGGCCCATACTTGGTCGACACCGTCGTCCCCTCGATCAGCGGCAACAGATCGCGCTGCACGCCCTCACGGCTGACGTCGCCGCCACGAAACCCTCCCTCGCTGGTGCGCGCGCAAACCTTGTCGATCTCGTCGATAAACACGATGCCGTGCTCCTGCGCGTGCTCGACCGCCTCGCGCGTCAGGCTGTCATTGTCGAGCATACGGTCGGCCTCGTCGCGGGCGAGGGCCGCGCGCGCCGCCGGGACCGCCATCCGCTTCTGCTGTTCCTTGCGGCCGAACATGCCCTTCATCATTTCGCTCAGGTTGATCACCTGGCCCGGCGGCATGCCCGGCATGTCCATCTGCCCGATCGGCGAGGATGCCTGCTCGGCCACCGACACTTCGACCTCCTTGCCTTCGAGCTCGCCGTTGCGGAGCATGGTCCGGAACTTGTTCTTGGTATCGGCCGACGCCGTCGCCCCCACAAGCGCGTCGACCAGCTTGTCTTCGGCCGCCTGATCGGCGCGCGCCTGCACGTCGCGCCGCTTGATGTCGCGCAGCATCGTGAGCGACACCTCCACGAGATCGCGGACGATGCTTTCGACGTCGCGGCCGACATAGCCGACTTCGGTGAATTTGGTGGCCTCGACCTTGAGGAAGGGCGCCTGCGCCAACTTGGCGAGACGACGCGCGATCTCGGTTTTGCCGCAGCCGGTAGGCCCGATCATCAGGATGTTCTTCGGCACCACCTCCTCGCGCACACCCTCGGGCAACTGCGCGCGGCGCCAGCGGTTGCGCAGCGCGATCGCGACTGCGCGCTTGGCATCGTTCTGACCGACGATAAAGCGGTCGAGCTCGGAGACGATCTCGCGCGGAGAAAAAGTCGGAGTGTCCATGACGTGCTTTCAGGCAGCCGCAGAAATCGTTTCGACGATCAGCGAATGGTTGGTGTAGACGCAGATGTCGGCGGCAATCGCCATTGCGCGCCGCGCGATCTCCTCCGACGTGATCCCCTCTATCGTGGCCAGCGCGCGTGCCGCGGCGAGCGCGTAATTGCCGCCCGAACCAATCGCGATGACGCCGTCCTCAGGCTCCAGCACGTCGCCGTTGCCGGTCAGCGTAAAGGCGCGTTCAGCGTCCGCAACCGCCATCATCGCTTCCAGCCGCCGCAGATAGCGGTCGGTCCGCCAGTCTTTGGCCAGCTCCACGCAGGCGCGCTCGAGCTGTCCCGGATAGCGGTCGAGCTTCGCCTCCAGCCGCTCCAGGAGCGTAAAAGCGTCCGCGGTCGCGCCCGCAAACCCCGACAGGATCGAGTTGTCGGGCCCGATACGACGCACCTTGCGCGCGTTGCCCTTCACCACCGTCTGCCCCATCGTGACTTGGCCGTCGCCGGCCATCGTCACGCCGGTCGAGTTGCGCACGCACAGAATCGTCGTGCCATGCCAGCCAATCGGATCGTCGTTCATGACGGCCTCAAATGGCGCGCGCGAAGCTCGGGACAAGCGCCGTCCAATCGGCTAGTAGCGGCAGATGCAGCAAGCCCGTTTAGCCACGCTCGAGCGGCGCACCGGTGAAACCGCGGTCACACTCAGCCTCGATCTCGACGGCACCGGCCGGTCGGAGATCACGACCGGCATCGGCTTCCTCGACCATATGCTGGTCTCGTTCGCACGCCACTCTCTCATCGACCTCAAAGTGGCAGCCGCCGGCGACCTTCACGTCGACTTCCATCACACAACCGAGGATGTGGGCATCGTGCTCGGCCAGGCGATCGCGCGCGCGGTGGGCGACAAGAGCGGCATACGCCGCTTCGGCCACGCCGCGGTGCCGATGGACGAAGCTCTGGTGGAGGCTGCGATCGATCTCTCCGGCCGCCCTTTTCTCGCCTGGGATGTCACTTTCGAGCGCAACAAGATCGGCGAGATGGACACCGAGCTGTTCGAGGAGTTCTTCCGCGCACTCGCCGGGAATGCGATGATGGCGCTGCACCTGACCGAGCGCGCCGGCCGCAACGCCCATCACGTCGCCGAGGCCTGCTTCAAGGCAACCGCGCGCGCACTTCGTGAGGCGGTCGAGCAGGACCCGCGCAGCTCCGCTATTCCTTCGACCAAGGGTGCGCTGTGAAGATCTACACCGCGCACCAGCGCGGCCAGCGGCTCGTGCTAGTGCCCGAAGGCGGCAGTCTCCCCGCGCTGATCTTTGGCCCGTTCTGGCTTGCCGCCCACGGCGCCTGGCTTTCGGCGATGGGTGTCGTGATCGTCAACCTCCTGCTCGGCCGGGCGGCGACGCTGCACCTTGTCCCGCCCTGGCCCGCCGCATGCGCGATCGCCGTCGCGTTCGCCGTCGGCATGTTTGGCCAGGACCTGCGTCGCGCCGAACTCGCCGCCGGCGGCTTCCGTCCGCTGGGCGTGATCGCCGGCCGCGGCAACGACGAAGCGCGGCTCCGTCTGGCGGATCAAGGCAGGCTGCCCATCCCCGGCAGGGTCTGACCGCGTGCGCGTGGCGGTCGTCGACTATGCCGGCGGCAATCTCGCCTCCGCCTCACGCGCGCTCGCTCATGCCGCGGTTCGCGCCGGGATCGAAGCCGATATCGGCGTCACCGATGATCCGTCGGAAATCGCCGCCGCCGATCGGATCGTGCTGCCCGGACAAGGGGCGTTCGCCGATTGCAGGCGCGGTCTCGACGCCATACCTGGCCTCGTGGACGCGATCCAGCAGCGCACCGACGACGGCGCGCCGTTCCTCGGCATCTGCGTCGGCATGCAGCTCATGGCCGAACGCGGTCTCGAACACGCCACGACGCCCGGCTTCGGTTGGATCGGGGGCGAGATCGCGCTCATGCGCCCGGCCGACAACACGCCCGACATCAAGCTGCCGCAGATTGGCTGGAACGCGCTCGACTTCGCGCCCGGCACGCACCAGCTGCTCGACGGATTGGTTCCGGGCGATCACGTCTACTTCGTCCACAGCTACGCGCTCACCGGCCACTGCGCCGCCGACATTCTCGCCACCGCCAATTATGGCGCCGTCAATCGACCCGCACTCGTCGTGCGCGGCAGTCGCGCCGGCACCCAGTTCCATGTCGAAAAGAGCCAGGAAGTCGGCCTGCGGCTACTCGCCAACTTTCTCCGCTGGACGCCGCGATGAGCGGCGGCACCCACACCATCGCCGTCGACCGGCTCTCGTCGCTCAGCGACGACGACATGCAGGCGCTGTGCGAGGCGGCCGATGCCGCCATCCTCGACGGCGGCGGTTTCGGCTGGGTGCATTCGCCCGGCCGCCAGGCTCTCGAACGCTACTATCGGGGCCTCCTGCTGGTGCCCGAGCGAATACTCTTCGTGGGCAGGCTGAACGGCGTAATCGTCGGAGCCGCCCAGCTCGTCCGTCCGGCACGCAACATGGAAGCGCAGTCGCTCGCGGCCACCCTCGCCCACAGCTACGGCGCGCCCTACGCGCGCGGCCACGGCATCGCGCGCCAGCTCACGGTCAAGGCCGAGGAGTGCGCGCGCGCGCTCGGCTTCCAAGTCCTGAACCTCGACGTTCGCGAAACTCAGACAATCGCCATCCGGATGTATGAACGGCTCGGCTTCGAGTGCTGGGGATCGCACCCCTGCTACGCCCGGGTCGACGGCCGGGTCATTGCCGGTCATTTCTACTACAAGCGGCTGCAATCGGGCGAGAAAGCCACCCAGTGATGCGGGCCCTGACCCTTTATCCCGCGATCGACCTCAAGGGCGGCCAATGCGTCCGCCTCCGCCAAGGCGAGATGTCAAACGCCACCGTCTACTCGGACGATCCCGCCGGCCAGGCACGTGCCTGGAT
>CAXUIA010000101.1:0-8415 GCA_964250835.1 uncultured Acetobacteraceae bacterium
TCGATGATCCGTATTGCCTCGGGGTAGCGCTCACGGTCGATCCGGACGGTGACGAGCGTCGCGCCGCGGTCGATTGCTTCGGCGTGGTCGAGAGCGTCTTTTTCGGAGACGCCGGCTTCGACCAGGCCGCCGGCGATCCCGCCGAGAGCGGCGCCGATGCCGGCGCCGGTCAGGGTGGAGACGAGCCAGCCGGCGGCGATGAAGGGTCCGGCGCCCGGGATGAAGAGAGCACCGAGACCGGCGAGCAGGCCGAGGCTGCCGCCGACCACGGTGCCGGCGGAGGCGCCGGCGCCGGTGCCGATGGTGGCGGAGTCGTGGGGTGCGGCGTCGCCGGGCTGGTTGACGGCGGGATCGGCTTGGGTGCCGAGTGCGGCGTCGTGATCGCGGTTGCGGGCAAGGATCGCGATATGGTCGTGGCCGAAGCCGGCGGCTTCCAGCGCGCGGACGGTGGCGACGGCCTCCGTGTGGTTGTCGTAGAGGCGGGTGAGGGTCTGGGTCGCCATGAAGCGCTCCTCGCGGGTGGCGCTACGTTACGCGCGGGGAGCGGCGTTGTCTTGGGTGGGGCGAAGCCACCAGTCACGGCGGCGGCCGATCGGGCGGAAGCCGAGCCGGGCGAGGATCGGGCGGCTGGTTTCGCGGGCGGTGATGGCGAGACGGCCGATGCCGCGTTGTTGGGCGTGTCTGGCTCTTGCGGCGACAAGCTGGGTGTAGAGGCCCTGGCGGCGGTGGGGCGGAGAGACGCCGCCGCCGAAGAGGGTTCCGACACTGGCGGCGAGGTCCATGTCCAGGCGCCCGGCGGCGGCGGGGCGGCGTTCGCGATAGGCCACGAAGAGGGCGATGCCGGGATGGTCGAGGCACTGGGAAAAGATTGGTTTTTGCCAGGGCGCTACGGGGCCGAACGCTTCGTGACCGACGTCGAGGTAGTCGTCGAGGGTTTGGAGGTCGGCGACCTGGCGGATGTCGAGACGCGGATCAGGCAAGGCCGGGCAGACGGTCGCCGTCTCGGCCATCATCAGGGTGAGGGTGTCCTCGAGCACGAAGCCGTTCTGGAGAAGATGGGTGGAGAGGTCCGGTTGGTCGTGGTCGTAGACGCTCCATTGGAGGTCCTGCGCGAGGTGGGTGAAGCTGCTCGCGACGTTTGCGACGGCTGTCTGGGCGTCCTGCGGGCGGAGCGACCAGCGGGAGACGAAGTTGAAGTGGCCGGTGAAGACTGTGACGCCGTTCACGTCCCGGATGGAGAGGCCGGGAAGTTTGGGATCGGTGCGGGTCCGGTCGTAGTGCGACAGAAGCTCCGTGACGAACGGCGCTTCGTCGCTCATGGTCATGGAAAGCTGGTGACGGTGACAGGTGTGCTCGGATTGGCGATGGTGGCCGAGCCGCCGGTGTTGTTGACGACGTTGAGGATGCCGCCGAACGAGGCGGTGCTGAGGAAGACCGTGAGCAGGTCGTGGAGACTGGCGGGCGCAAGCGTCGTCGGAACTCTAAAGGCGCGGGCCGAGTGGATTTCGGGACCGGCGGTGAAGTTGCTGTAGCTGCCCATGCCGTAGCCTTTGAAGCTGGTCACGTTGTCGGCGATATCCAAAGCGGGCCAGCCGTCGACGCCGGGCGCTTCCATCCAGGCGGCCTGGCTCGGCGGGTCGTAGGGCATTTCGTTTTGGAAGAAGATGTCGGTGCCGCCCTGGCCGCGCCAGATCACTTCGGCCTGCTGGTAGTGCTCGACGGCGAGGCCGTAGGCGGTGACGTTGTTGCCGTTGACCACGAGGCCGGTTGCCGCGGTGTTTGCGGTCCAGCCGACGCCGGCGCCGTGGTCGGCACGCCAGGCCCAGACGTCGTCGAGGATGGCATTGTCCGAGTTGACGAGGAGGCTTTTGGTGGCGCTGCCAGGGGCGGCGCCGCCCACACGGAAGAAGACGTCGTAGAGGCCGGACGGGTCGTTGGGATCTGCGGTCTGGCCCTGGGTGCCGAGGCTCATGAGGGTGGCGGAATTGGTGGGACCGGCCTGGACGATGACGCCTTCGATGGCGACGCCGTTGGCGGTTTGAACGGTCAGGGCAGCGGTTCCGTTCTGGGGCACAAGGGTCGGCAGGCCGAGGCCGAGCACAACGGTGTCGGGATGCGGCACGACGATGGGGCTCGGGAGATTGTAGACGCCAGGTGTCAGGATGAGGTCGTAGCCGAGGGTGAGGGCCAGGTTGATGAGCTCGACCGGATCGCTCGGGCTGGCGATAAAGAAGCGGGTGAGCGGGATCGAGGTGCCCGGGGTGGCGGCGGCGCTCCAGGTGGCGCCTACGCTGTTGCGCTGCACGGAGGGCCTGAAGACGGCGTATTGGCCGGACTGGTTGGTGAGAAAGGGCGCTTCGCGCGTGACGGGGCTGGTGGCGAGGGTCGTGTAGGGACCGCCGCAGGAGGCCTGCGCGGGGAAGCACTGGGCGGGAGCACCGGTGTCGCCCGAGAAGACCTGGTTCCAAACGCCGTTGGACCATTTGTCGATGTTGCTGTTGCGGATGATGAATTGCTGCTGTGAACCGCTGATGATCTCCCCGCCGGTGAAGGCGGAGTCGGCGATGAAGCCGCCGCTCGCGTAGTTCGGCGACGTGCAGTAGTCGAACAGCGTGGCGGTGCCGTTGACGGCGACGCGTCGTAGCGGGGACGCCTGCGAGACGGCCCAGAACTCGTTGCCGTCGTAGCAGCCATTGCTTGGAGCGAGGCTGTTGAGCGCGCCGGTGACGTTGATCGTCAGGTTGGAGAGCGAGCGCCAGAAATTATCGAGTGCCGTGCAGGAGCCGCCGCTGCACTGGTTGTAGACGTCGATCGAGCCGTTGATGACGACGTTGCCGGGCGACAGGCCGATCCCTGCGATCGTGGTGTAGAAGCCGACCTGCACGTTGAGCGGGTTGGAGGCGGACCCGTAGGTGCCGGGCATGAACAGGAAGGCGTAGCGCTGGGTGCCGAACTGGTTGCTCACCTGCTGATTGGCGACGGCGTTGATGGCGGCGGCGATCTGGCTGACCGGCGTCGCGGGCGTGAAGACCGTGACGTTGGGGCCGAAGTTCGGGTTGGCGCCGAGCGAGGCGGCGGCGGCCTGGGTGGCTGGAAGCGCGGTGAGCAGGGTTGAGGCGAGGGCGAGCGAGCGTATGACGCCCGCGGCGCTTTGGGCTAGGTGAGACATAGCGTTTCCATTCCCGTTGCCGCGGCGTTGGCCGCCGTCGATCGGGGCATGTCAGCACAAGAGAGTTTGGGTGTCAGCCCTGAAGCGTGCGACTGGTCGATGTCGGACGCCGGCCGAGCAGCGGCGATATGGCGCCACGCTCGACCGGAAATCCTTTGTTGGTGGTCGGATTATTTCTTTCCGCTCGTTGCGAGTTTGTAGATCAGGTCGGTTTCAGCGGTTCGGTAGGGCTTGCCGTTGGCCTTGAAGAGGTCGTGGTGCCATATTGGCGGTGTTTCGGACGCGTAAGGCTGCACGACGGTGCCGCCGCCTGCCGGTGGCGGGTTGCCGCTCGACGTGAGCACCACCTGATACTCCGCGGTCGATGGTGTGCCTGCGTAGGCGGTGGCCGCGGCGTAGGGATGCTGCCAGGAATCCCAGGTGATGACGGTTTGGGTCTTTCCGGTCACCAAACCCCAATTGATCGCCATCACGTTCTCTTCGTAGGCGATGGGCAGGATGAGATCGATAAGGCTGCCGACATCGCGCGCCATGTATTCGGAGCACAGAACCGGACGGCCGTATTTCTTGAGCTGGGAAATGGCCGTCCTGAAGCTTTCAGGAAGCCCGTAGTTGTGAAACGTGATGACGTCGGACTGGTTGAGCTGCACCATCTGGGTGGGGTTGAGCAGGTCGGGCGCAGCGAAGCTGCCCGCCCAGAGCGGGCTGGTCAGCGGCTGGCTGGGCGAGGCGGCGTGGGCGGTCGCGAACACCTGTGGCAGAAGTGCCGTGACGAGCGCCACCTTGTTGGTGGGTTCCAGGAAGCCGTAGCTGTTGCCGTTGAGGTTGTCCGGCTCGTTCCAGACGTCCCACAGGACCACACGGGAATCGTTGGCAAATGCGCTGACGATTCCGGTGACGTAGTCGAGCAGCGCGGGATAAGTCGAGCTGTCGGTCAGCGCGGCTTTCCCGGGCGCCTGCACCCATTGAGAGTTGTGGATGCCGGGGACGGGAGCCGGCTGCGTTCCGAGCTGCGGCGACGGGTTCCAGCAGCTGTCGAAGAGCACGAACATCGTGCCGATGTTGTGCGAGGCCGAGATCGACAGGTAGGTGTTGAGGCGGCTCAGGAAGCCCGCGCTGTCCTGCTGCCAAAGGAGGTTGTGCAGGAAGACGCGCATGATGTTCATGCCGGTGGATGCGGCGTAGCCGAGTTCGCGATCGATCGTCGCGGTGTCGAACGTCTCGGCCTGGAACATTTCAAGCTGGTTGGCGGCGGTTGAGGGCACGAAGTTGGCGCCGACGAGCCACGGCTGTTTCGCATACCATTGATTTGCTCGTGCGGCGGTCCAGCGTGTTGGCGAGCTGGCGGCACGAGCGCCGCCGAGTTGCGCCATCATGGCTGCACCGGCGGTTCCGGCGAGTAATGCTCGCCGTTCGATGTCCGTCATTTATCCTCCTGTTCTTGTCTACGCCCGGCTCGTGCGTCCCGGCGGCGGCATTACTCGGCGCAAACAGTTACGTTGTGCAACCGGTCTGGCCGACGAGTGGCGCGGTCTCACCGGATTGTGTTGTGTTGGTCTCGTGACGTTCAATTTCCCCGACATCGTCTCAGGCGGTGAGAAATTGTGCGGTCATTTGTCGCGATGTATTCTCCGTGCCGTGGCGATCGGTCGCGGCGACGGGAGTGACGTGGTGGACGGTGTCCGGTCGGCGGAAGGCGGGTGGTCCGGATGAACCCTGTTCGTCGCTGGGTGCGCGACACGGTCGTGCGCGTCGGACGCGTGGCGACGAACGATCTGGCGAACCGGCTGGCGTCGCACGACGCCGAGCAGCGGCGGGTGCTGCAGATGTTGGAGTCGCGGACGGCGGTTGCCGATCCGGCCGCGAGTGGGCGCGGTGGGCTTCATCGCGCGACGATCGCGGCACAGTATCTCCGCGGGCATGGATTGGAGATCGGGGCGCTGCATCGGCCGCTCCAACTGCCGGACGGCGCGGTCGCGGATTACTGCGACAAAGAAACGTTGGCGACGCTGGTTGGCTGGTATCCGGAAGTCTCGGGCATACAGGCACCGGACATGATCGATGACGGCGAGCATCTGTCGAGCGTGGCCGATGGGACCTACGACTTCGTGGTGGCGAACCATTTTCTGGAGCATGCGGAAGACCCGTTCGGGACGTTGAAGACGTTCCGGCGCGTGCTCCGCCCGGGCGGCCGGATGTTCATGGCGATTCCGGACAAGCGCTGGACATTCGACCGGGACAGGGCGCTGACGGATCTTGACCATCTCCTGGTCGATCATCGTGAGGGGCCGGCCGGATCGCGTCGCGGTCATTACGAGGAATGGCTGTCGGTGGTGAAGGGCGTGACGGGCGACGCGCTCGCGCCGGAGATCGAGCGGCACCTCGCCGAGCGGGTGAACATCCATTTCCATGTCTGGACGATACGCGAGATGAGCGAGATGTTTTTCGCCGCGCGGGATGTGTTGGGGATCCCGATCGAGGTCAAGCTGATGTTCGCCGATCCGCCGATGCTGGAGGCGATCTGGGTTTTGGAACTGGTGTGAGTTGACGGAAGGTTGCGCGGATTTCGTTGAGCGTCAGGAGGGCGTCGGCCGCGATTTGGAAAGCAAGTCGGCGAGCTGGTCGAGCTGTTCCGGCAATACGGCCGCCGGGCCTCTGAAGGCTTCCTCAAGCGCCGATTTGGACGGGTGGGTTTCGTGGAACGTCAGGCGTGTCCCGCCGCCCTCGTGCTCGAAGGTGACGGTGGTAATCGCGCCCTCCGGGCCCTCATCGTTGGTCCAGACGATGCGCGCGTCCGGCACCACGTCGAGGTACTTGCCGTGGAAGACCATGTTGTCCGGAGCGCCGACGCTGAACTCCAGCCGATATTTGCCGCCGGTACGGATGTCGATGTCGCAGGCCGCGAGCGAAACGCCGGATAGCGATCTTGGTAGCCACCAGCGCTGGAAAAGCTCGGGCTGGCTCCACGCCCTGTAAACCGCGCTCGGCGGCGAGTCAAAGGTCCTGGTTGCGATGAGTTCGCGATCTCCCTTGCGTTCGACCGGCGTGCGGTTCCGTGCACCACCAGCACTGTTGCGGTGTTCCATTGTTTTCCTCCGGTTTTGTTGTGCTGGTGAGTTCGCCGTGAGCTTTTGAGCAGTCTCCATCTGATCCGGCTCTGCCCCTAGGCGCGTCATGCGGGAAGGATCTGCTTAGGAGGAGTTCATCGCACGCCTTATCCCCCTGCCGTTCAAAACGGGATCTTACGCGAGGCCAAAGCGAAGAGGCGATCGGACGGGACAGTTGAGGTCAGCCACGTCGGACCGAGCGGGTTATCTGTGCGCAAGCGGGACCGCCTGGTCGCCGCCGGTATGCCTTTACGCTGAAGAAGGCAGGTTCAGGATGCTACATTCTGGTCAAGCCCCATTTTCAACGCTCAGCCGGGGATGTCGGGCTGACAAACCCCAATGGCCGCATAGGCCTCATCCATGCGCATTTCGGAAAGCATGAGCGATCCGCCGTAACGCAAGAAGACGGGTGCGTTGATCGTGAAGATGTCGTGGAATGCGGACGCCGCCTCGTCCTTGGTCTCGGGCCACCAGCCCTGAAAGCCCAAGCCGACATTGTCCATGTAAGATCGGTCGGGTATCCAGCCGCGATAATCGGATTTGAACTCGACGTCTTTCACGTTGCCGGATGGGTCCCGGCTGTATCGGTAGCAAGAAGTTCCGATTTCGATCTGTGGTCGATACAGCAACGAAATCGGTAAGCCGATGTCCTTGTAGAAAGCTTGTTCGGCCTCGGCGACCGGGGTGAGGTGAGCGCGGGCCTGAGGGTCAGCGTCTGCTCCGATCATCCGAAGCATCGACGAACTGGTGTTGTGGAACACGACGAGCGACTGGCCCTGGATGTAACGCTGCCGCGCGGCGGCGAAGATGAATTGTGCGCACGCCGACATGCACGCACGGTTCACCACGACTTCGATACGCCGTCGAGAAACTTCTCGTCCGATCCTGATTGCGCTCAAACCGTCGCCGCCCCCGCTCGTGACGACAAGGGCGCGAACATTCTCGTCCATCAGGCCGATCAATCGATCGGCGGCGGACTGGTTTACCTCTCCTTGAAGATAAACAGAGTCGCCGCGCCGTTCTACATTGTTCTGGAGCATGCCAGTCGTGCCGGCTGCCACCGTTGGTGAATGCAGGCCGTTCGGTGCGGATATCCCGACAACCAGCAGGACCGCAGCACGCTTCGGATCCAACCGGTCTCTAATTGCGTCAGTTAGTTGAGCTGCCAACCATAAGTGGCGCTCGCACCCGGCGATCCGATCGCATAGCCGCCAGCGGCCGACGAAGTGTTGGCGCCGCCAAATGCGCCTAATCCTTGTGCGCTGACGCTTGGGCCGGTCAGAAAACTGTTGAAGTCGTTCGTGTAGCCGGCGTTGAACGAAGCTCCTGGTGTGCCCACGCCCAACTGCAGGTACATCTTGCCGTTTTGATCAGCGCAGATCCCACCGCCGAGACCGAACAGAGGCGTGAACGCGCTGATGCAGTCGAATAAACCACCGGACGGCGCATTCGTCTCTGCCCCAGGTATGGTGGCCATGTCGAGTTCACTCCCCCTTATTGCGGCAAGACTATAAAGCGGACGGTTATTGAACCAGTTGAATTCCCGGCGACCGACCTTGCCCTGGGTAAACAGATCGTGATGACGTTTCAGACCGTGTTCGATATTGATAGTGCGGGTTATGCGGCGTGGTGGTGCCCGGCGTTGCTTGTCGTTGCGGGTGGGGTGATGCGGCTGATCCGGCGCCAGGGAAGCCGGCAGGCGGCGCTGGTGTTCGTCTCGCTGGGGGTCGTGACCTTTCTGGTGACGGCGCTCGACCATTGGCGCCTGCGGCGCGCGTTTGATGACGGTCGCGCGGCGTTCGTGGAGGGTGAGGTCAGTGGCTTCCGTCCAGGCGGATTGTTCTCCCACAAGCAGGAGAGCTTTGTCGTCGCCGGCGTGGCGCTGCGGTATGCGACCTACCAGATCGGCGGGGGTTTTCACCGGGTCGCGGCGCTGGGCGGTCCGATCCGTGCCGGAGAGCGCGTGCGCGCCTGGCATCTCGGCCCGACCATCCTGAAACTCCAGATCGCGCGCGCGGACTGAGTTGGGCAGGTCCAGGAGGCGCCGCCTCCTGGTGGGGTCTGGGGGAAAGCCCCAGGCGAAGCCGCCCCCCCCCCCCCCCCCCCCCCCCCCCCCCCCCCCCCCCCCCCCCCCCCCTC
>CAXUIA010000102.1:0-7120 GCA_964250835.1 uncultured Acetobacteraceae bacterium
AGTGTCGGTCGAGGTGGCGCTGAAGATGGCGCTGCAGAGCTGGATCAACCGTGGTGTCGCAGGGCGAACGCGGTTCCTTGCCTTCACGGGCGGATATCATGGCGACACGTTTGCCACGATGTCGATCTGTGATCCCGACGAAGGCATGCACGCGCTGTTTCGTGGCGTGCTGCCGGAGCAGGTGATCACGCCGCTGCCGCCGGCCGACCAGTTCGAGCAGCTGATGGCTGAGCATGCGGGGGAGCTCGCGGCGGTGATCGTAGAGCCGCTTGTGCAAGGCGCGGGGGGAATGCGAATGCATTCGCCCGACACGCTGCGAAGCATTCGGGCGGCGTGCGACCGATACGGGATCCCGCTGATAGCCGATGAGGTGTTCACCGGCTTCGGGCGTACGGGGACGATGTTCGCCTGCGAACAGGCGGGCGTGGTGCCAGATATCCTGTGCGTGTCGAAGGCGCTGACCGGCGGGACGATGGGGTTGGCGGCCACGATCGCGCGGCCGCACATCTTCGAGGCTTTCCTGTCGGACGATCCACGCGCTGCGCTGATGCATGGGCCGACGTTCATGGCGAACCCGCTCGCGTGTGCGGCGGCAAATGCCTCGCTCGATCTGTTCGAGAAGGAAGATAGGCTCGCGCAGGTGGCGGAGATTGCGGGCGTGTTGACCGACGGTCTGGCATTGTGCCGCTCATTGCCGAATGTATGCGACGTCCGGGTGCTCGGCGCGATTGGGGTCGTCCAGCTCGAACGCATGCCGCCGTTGGACGCTCTTAAGTCGGCGTTTGTGGAGCGCGGGCTCTTTGTCAGGCCGCTCCGCGACGTGGTCTATCTGACACCCGCCTTTACGATTGACGCGCATGCGCTCAGCCGATTGATCGACGGTGTTGCGTCCGTTGTTGGCCGGTTCGGAAAATCATAGACGATCACGCAGAGCGCGCCGCTGGGTGCGGATTTTATGTGACGTCGCGCAGCCCGTCCTCGAGCCTGAGTGCGGCGCGCAAGCCCAGCATCGCGGCGGCGCGCTCGGGACAGCCCTGCGAGTTTCTGATGTCGCCCGCTCTGGCAGGGCCGGCGATCAGCTCGGGCGTCATTCCGCGACTTGAGGCGAGCAGCTGGGCGAGAGACCGGATCGAGGTCGCCCGGCCCGTGCAGACGTTGAGAGCGGCCGAGCCCGGCGCGCTTTCTTCGGCGTGCCGCATCGCCGCGCGCAGATGCGCGACCACGTCCGAGACGTGCACAAAGTCCCGTGTCTGCTGACCGTCACCGTGGAATGTGATCGGCTGGCGGTGGGCAAGCCGTTTTGCAAATATGGAGATGACGCCGCTGTAGGGTGAGTCCGGGTCCTGACGGGCGCCGTAGACGTTGAAGAAGCGCAGGCCGATTGTGGGCACTCCGTGGACGTGGGCTGCCACGCGCGCGTGGAGCTCGCAGCCGAGCTTGTCGGCGCCATAGGCAGTGAGCGGGGCGGGGTGACGATCCTCGCGTGCGACGGCGCCGCCGGTGTCGCCGTAGATGGCGGCCGAGGAGGCGTAGACGACCGGAACGGGACGGTCGAGGCGGGCAGAGCGGGCGGCGTCAAGGACAAGGATCGTGGCCGTCTGATTGACACGATGCGTGCCGGGCCAGTCCTCGTTGCCGCGCGCGACGGAGGCGATTGCGGCGAGATGGAAGACGCCGTCGACCCTCGCTGTGGCCTCGCCGACGCACGCGGGATCAGTGACATCGCCTCTGACAAACGTGGCGCGCGGGTCGAGATTGCAGCGTTTGCCGGTCGAGAGGTCGTCGAGAACACGAACCTCGTGCCCTTGGGCGAGGAGAGCGTCGCACAGATGCGAGCCGATGAAGCCGGCGCCACCGGTGACGAGATAGCAGCTCATCGTGCGTGCTCCAGCGCGCGGCGCGCGAGGCGGCCGATTGATTGGCGGGCGAGGAGCGAGGCACCGGAGGGGGTGAGCGGGTTGGCAATGATCAGGCCGTCGCGGACGCGTCGCCGGGTGGTCCATAGGCCTTTGTAGGGGTCGTCGCCGCGGCCAAAGTCGAGCTCGGTGGTGCCGTCCTCGATGAGGCGGCGGATGGTCCAGGCGGTGAGCACCGTCCCGGGGGAGAGGGCGCCGGCGCTTTCGTCATGGGCGAGTTTGTGCACGGTCGCGGTCCCTTTCTCGACGGTCCAGAGTTGGGCGGCGACGGGGACGCCGTCGCGTCGCAAGGCAGTCATGCAAAGGCAGCCGGCCGCCTCGGCGAGATTGGCGAAGGCGCGCAGGAAGCCGGGATGTGGTTCGTCGGGCTTCCAGCTTCGCGTATGGACGGTTTCATAATCGTCAACGAGGCGAAAGCAGTCAGGTCCGGATCGCGCCATGTGCAGCGTGGTGGCCGGATCGCGTTCAGCTTGGCCGAGACGGCGGCGCACCGTCTCGCGGAGCGAACCGGGCCGGCCGGCGAGATATTGAGCCCAGGTGCGGCCGGCAAGCGGTTCATGCCAATTCGCGAAGTGCTCGAAGCGGGTCGCGCGGTGGCGCGCGCGCCGCAGGCCGCCGAGCAGCGCCGACCAGCCGGGCCAGGCGGGATCGATGCCGTCGACACGGAGCACTGGCCCGATATGCGCGGCAAGAGCAGCACCCGCGGACTCGAAATCGCAGCTGTCGGAGGCGGGCGGCTGATAGAGGCAGGTGTAGGGTGTGGTCAGTGCCGCGGTCCGACCTCGCTCGATCATCAGCGGGAGGAGGAGCGCTGGCTCGCCAGCTTGGCGGACGAGGAGAAAGCGCGGGTGAGCGGCTGGCGGCAGCGCTTCGAGGACGGCGCAGCGCCACCAGGCGGCGCTCGATTGGAGTGGCTGATGATCGAGAAGTGGCAGGTTAGAGAGCGCGTCTAGGGAGATATCCTCGCAAGTAGAGGCCGTCATGAGACTAGGCCGCGGATCCGGTAGTCGAGGATCCCGATCCATTCGTGAAGTGCGAAAGAGCTGTCGCGCCAGGATCTGGCGGTCGGGATGAAGCTGGTCGGACCTAGGCCGGTCGAGGGGTAGCCGAAACGTTGCACCGGCGCTGGGGTGCCGGCGAGACCGGTGCGCCGGAAGGCGATCAGCGCGCGCGGCATGTGCCAGGCCTGAGTGACGAGGAAGACGCGGTGGATGCCGAGCGGGAGGAGAATGGCGGCGCTGTCGCTTGCGTTGTGCCACGTGTCGGCAGACTGAGTTTCCGTCCAACGCGCGGTGACTGAGAAGTCGTGCGCGAGGCTGGCGGCCATGACGATGCTGATCGGTGGGCCATCGGCCCAAAGCGGTCCGCCGGTGATGGCGACCGGAAGGTTGGTCTTGCGCGCCAGCCTGGCGGCATCGCGCAGGCGCTCGAGGCTGAGTGGGCCGGGGATGGCGCCGCCCGTGTCGCGGTCGATGTCGCCGCCGAGGACGAGGATGGCCTGTACGCCGGTTCGGTCCAGCGGGCGCGAGGGGGACAGCAGGCTGCCGAACAGAAGACTGGCGGTGACGGGCATGCCGAGAACGAGGAGGCCGGCGAGCGACGCCATCGTGAGCACGTGCCAGCGCCGCAAGGCGGCCAACAGGGCGAGAGCGGCGAGATTGACCGGAGGCACGACGATCGGCGTCAGTAGCGCGCTCAGGGTCATCACTCGGGCACCATCATCGACTACGTCATGGCGCGAACTCGGCTTGGCGGGAAGACGGTGTCGAAACAATATCAAACCGATGACGAGGCTGCGGATCACGATCGAGACGCCGGATCTGTCCGAGCAGGGCGTGGCGCGCCTTGGCGATGAGTGGCGCTCGCTCGAGGCACGGTCGTGCTGCTCGTTCTTTCAGTCTTGGACGTGGGTTGGCTGCCGGGTGGCCGAACGGTTCTCGGCGCCGCTGCTGGTGCGGGCCTGGTGTCGTGGGGCGCTGGTCGGCTTGGCGCTGTTTAACCGGCGCGGGCTCTCGCTGGCGCCCAGGGCGCTATGGTTGCATGAGACCGGCGATCCCGGCGAGGACTCGGTGTTCATTGAACATAATGGACCGTTGGTGGCGGAGGCGTGCGCTGAGGATGTATGTGCGGCGATCCTTCGTGCGGCACTGGCGGACGCGGGAACCCTCGTTTTGAGCGGGGTCGGCGCCGCCGTGCGCGACGCAGTCACGGGGATCGGTGTGTGCCACCTGCGCAGTTTACGACCTGCGCCCTCCGTCTTGATGGCAGGACACGACGAGGCTGGCTGGCGCGCTGGATTGGGCGGACCGACACGAGCGCAACTCGCCCGGTCGCGTCGGCGGCTTGAGCGACTGGGGCCGTTGTCGTGGCGCCGCGCCGGCAGCGTTTCTGAGGCGCAGGCAGGTCTGAGCCAGCTGGCGGAGCTGCATCGCAGGCGATGGGAGCGGGAGGGCCGCAAAGGCGCGTTCAGTAGCTCCGCCTTTATGCGCTTCCATCAAGACTTGATCGCGCGCGCCGTCCCGCGCGGCGAAGCGTCCATTGTTCACCTCGCGGCTGGCAATCGTGCGGTCTGCTCGCTCTACGAGTTCAGGTGGCGCGGGACGGTGCTCGCATACCAGAGCGGCGTGGATATGGAAGCGTATGCCAACACCTCGCCGGGATTGCTTGCGCACACGTTCGCAATCGATGATGCCAGGAAGGCTGGATTTGATCGTTACGACTTCTTGGCAGGTGACGCACGCTACAAGCGCAGTCTCGGAAATGACGAGACACCGCTCATTTGGCTCGAGGTGTCCAGATACTGGTCTCGGCACGGGTTGCCGTTGGCTGTTCTGCGCCGAATAAAGCAGATTGTTGATGGTCGTCTGTGGCCGTACGTAAAATGATGTGCTGAACTGCGGCATCTGGGAACCAGCGTTGGCGTTCCGTTAACGAGGCAGGGTGCAGGATCGCTTGCGTGAGACGTGAACCGGAGGGTGTGATGCGTTCGTCTGCTGACCCGATGCTCGGGCTCGGCGCGGGAAAGTCCCGCATACAGACAGCGTTGCCATGGCCAGTCGCGGTCCTGGCCATCGCCGGCCTTTGCTCGGCAGGCTGGTTCGTGGTCTTCGAGGTGGTGACGCGCATCCTTTAAGCATTTCCGCTTCTCTCGATCGGTCCTAAGATGACGTGCTCGCGAGGACTAACGCCATGACTGCACTGTTGACAGGATTTCGGCAGCGGGCGCGCTGGGGCCTGTTTGGCATGCTGGTTGCGTTGTCGATGCCGGAGGCGGAGGCGAGGACGCTCTTCGTAGGGGCCGGGAAGCCGTTTGCCAGCTTAGCGCCCGCTCTCGCCAATGCGCGCTCTGGCGATGTGGTTCATATCGGTTCAGGCACTTTCTATGACTGCGCGAGCGTCGCAGGCGATCACGTGACAATCGAGGGAGAGGGGCCGCAGACGATCCTGACCGACAAGACGTGCGGCGGCAAGGCCCTGCTCATCATCGACGGCAGCGACATAACGGTGCGCAACATGACGCTGCAACGTGCACGTGTTCCGGACGGGAACGGTGCGGGGATACGGGCCGAAGGTGGGAACCTCACCATCGAGAACGTCCGTTTCATCAATGACCAGGATGGTATACTGACGGCCGATAATCCGCAGGCTACGCTTCGGATCGTCGGGAGCGATTTCGACCAGGATGGCGTCTGCCTGTCGAGCGGTGGATGCGCTCACGCGGTCTATACGGGACGCCTCGCATTGTTGCATGTCGAAGGTTCGCATTTCAGCGACACGCGGGACGGGCACGACATCAAGTCACGCGCACTGCGGACCGAGGTCGTGAACAACACCATAGAGGATGGCCCGGACGGGACGTCGAGCTATCTGGTTGACGTCCCGAACGGCGGTGCGCTGGTTTTGACCGGGAACACGATGGAGAAAGGGCCGAACTGCACCAATCACTCCGCGGCGGTGTCGATTGGAGAGGAGGGCGTCGACCGGCCGACGGACGAGATCGTCATACGGCACAATGTGTTTCACGACGACATGGGACGTCCGACTACTTTTGTGCGCAACGTGACCGCGACCCCGGTTCAACTGACCGGCAATACGCTGGTCGGGCAGGTGCGCCCTTTGGAGGGGGACGGTTCGCAGCTCTGATCGTGGACTCCAAGCTGGAGGCCCACGCCGTGCTCGACCGGCTTCGACACTATGTTGGCGCTTTCTACCACCGTCTCTGATAGACGGCGCTGCATGCGGATCTTGTTTCATCATCGTATCGCATCGCGTGACGGCCAGGCGGTGCATCTCGAAGAGATGATGGCCGCCTTCCGCGCGGGCGGCCATGACGTGCTGCTGGTCGGGCCACCCGGCTTGCTGCACACCGGGTTCGGCGGATCGAATCCCTGGATAGACCGCATCAAGGCGCTGGCGCCGGCGGCGGCTTATGAGTTGGCCGAACTCGCTTACAACGCGCGCGCGTTCCTGCGCTTGCGATCGGCGATCCGGCACTATCGCCCGGACGTAATTTATGAACGGTTCAGCCTGTTCCTGCTGGCCGGGCTGATCATGCGCCGGCTGACGGGCATTCCCTTGCTGCTGGAGGTGAACTCGCCGCTGTGCGAAGAGCGGACAGTGAACGATGGTCTGCGCCTACGGGCGCTTGGCAGGCGGGCACAGCGGGCTCTTTGGCGGAATGCCGACCACGTACTCCCGGTCACTGGCGTTTTGGCGCGCACGGTGATGGCCGAAGGCGTGCCGGCCAAGCGAGTGACAGTGGTGCCGAACGGGATTGATCCGGCGCGATTTGGGGCGGTGCCCGATCTTGCGGCGGCCACGGCGGCGCTCGGATTGCCGCCGCGGGTGGTGCTCGGTTTCACAGGATTTGTGCGCGGCTGGAACATGGTCGATCGACTGGTCGACTTTGTGGCCGAGCATCGCACGCTCGACCTGCACGTGATGGTGGTGGGAGATGGGCCGGCGCGTGGCGCGCTCGAGGCGCATGCGGCAGCGCGCGGCGTTGCCGACCGGCTGACGATCACCGGCGTGGTCGGTCGCGACGACGTGGCGCGCCATGTGGCGGCCTTCGACGTCGCGGTTATTCCGGGGGTGACGCCGTATGCGTCGCCGCTCAAGCTGTTCGAATATCTCAAGCTCGGACGTGCGATCGTGGCGCCCAATGCCGAGAACATTCGCGAAATCCTGACCGACGGTGAGGATGG
>CAXUIA010000102.1:7130-8402 GCA_964250835.1 uncultured Acetobacteraceae bacterium
CATTGCTGCGCGTCTGCGCTGAGCCCGGCCTGCGGGCGCGGCTGACTGCTCGCGCGCCGGCGACGATCGAGTCGAAATCGCTGACCTGGAGCCGGAATGCCGAACGAGTGGCCGAGATCGCGTCCCGGCTTGTTGCGCGCCCGCCGGGATCTGGCCGATGACCGATCTGCTCTTCCTGGCCCAGCGCCTGCCCTATCCGCCGACCAAGGGCGAGAAGATCAGGTCGATGCGTTTGCTCGACCACCTTCGCCAATCTCATGACGTCCATCTTGGCTGCCTGCTCGATGACCCGTTCGATGAGCAATACGTACCATTGGTGCGGGAGATGTGCGCAAGCACCTACGTCGCGCGGTTGCACCGAGGGCGAGCGCGGATCGGCTGTCTCGGAGGATTGCTGAGCGGCGAGGCGCTGAGCGTGACGTTCTACCGTGATCGCGGGCTGACGGCCTGGGTCGAACGGGTGCTGCACGAGGTGCGGCCGCCGGTGATCGTCGTGTCGTCGTCCAACATGGCCCCCTACATCCTAGGCCGGATGAAGCAGCCGAGCGTTAAGATCGTCGATCTGGTTGATGTCGACTCAGAGAAATGGAGTGCCTACGCGCGCTCAGGAACAGGCCCGATGCGTCACGTGCATGCGCGCGAGGCGCGGATGGTCGCAGGGCTGGAGGCGCGGATCGTGGCGGAGTGCGATTGGAGCGTGCTCGTCTCGCCTGCCGAAGCGGCACTGCTTGCCTCGCGCAATCCTGGTGGCGCCGCGCGGATTAGGTCGGTATCGAACGGGGTCGATCACGACTTCTTTGACCCCGAGCGACGCTACGATCCTCCATACGCGCTTGATCGGCCGAATTTTATCTTTACCGGAACAATGGATTATCGGCCCAATATCGAGGCGGTGGACTGGTTCGCGAGAGTTGTTCTGCCCTCGATCAGGGTCCGGCTGCCCGATGCGGCGTTCCACATCGTTGGGGCGAACCCGGCGCCGGCGGTTGAGGCGCTCGGCAAGATGCCCGGTGTCGCGGTGACGGGGCGGGTGCCGGATGTGCGGCCCTACCTCGCCTTCGCGACCGCTGCCGTGGCGCCTATGCGGATCGGGCGGGGCGTGCAGAACAAGGTGCTCGAGGGGATGGCGATGGCGCGCCCGGTGGTGGTCACGCGCGAGGCGCTGGAGGGGATTGCCGCCGAAGCCGGGCGTGAGGTTCTGGTGGGCGACACGTCCGAAGCGTTCGCGCACGCATGCGTCATGGCGCATGCGGACGGCGCTGGCTTGGGTGC
>CAXUIA010000103.1:0-8397 GCA_964250835.1 uncultured Acetobacteraceae bacterium
CCAGGCGCGCTCGAGGCAAGTCTGCGTATGACTGTGGCGCGATCGTCGGCCGCGAGCTCGCTCCAGCTCGCCTCCAGATCATCCAGCTCGACCTCTAACCGGCCCGCCAGTTCTTCGATATGTTGATGGCCCGCCTGCACGTCCTGCACGGCGTCCTCCTCTGTTCGTTGCAGCCCATACCAGAATGAAGCCGTCTTAATCAAAACTTTGTGAACACAGGCCGTCGATGCTCGAGAAAACATTCACCCCGGCCCAGCACGAAGCTGATCTCTATCGCGCGTGGGAGAGGAACGAGTCGTTTGCCGCCGGTGCCCGGCCGGACGCCGCCCCCTTCACGATCATGATCCCGCCGCCCAACGTCACCGGCAGCCTTCACGTCGGACACGCGCTGGACCTGACGCTCCAAGACGTGCTCATCCGAGCCCAACGTATGCGCGGGCTCGACGTGCTGTGGCAGCCCGGGACTGACCATGCCGGGATCGCCACTCAATTGATGGTTGAGCGGCAGCTCGCAGCGCAAGGCTCCAGCAGCCGCGCCATCGGACGCGACGCGTTCGTCGATCGCGTGTGGGATTGGAAGCGCGAGCACGGCGGCGCCATCACCAGCCAGCTCCGGCGGCTAGGCGCCTCGCTCGACTGGTCTCGCGAGCGCTTCACCATGGACGAGGGCCTGTCGCGCGCTGTTCGCGAGGTTTTCGTCACGCTCCACCAGCAGGGTCTCATCACCCGCGCACGCCGTCTGGTGAACTGGGATCCGGTGTCCCGCTCGGCCATCTCCGACCTCGAAGTCGAAAGCCGCGAGGTCCGTGGCCACCTTTGGCAGATCACCTACCCGGTTGAAGGGAGCGACGGCCGCACGCTCACCGTCGCCACCACCCGGCCTGAAACCATGCTCGCCGACACCGCAGTGGCCGTTCACCCCGACGATAGCCGCTACGCCGACCTCGTCGGACGCCGCGTCGTGCTGCCGCTCACCGGCCGCATCATCCCCATCATCGCCGATCCGCACTCCGATCCCGAGAAGGGCACCGGTGCGGTCAAAATCACGCCCGCGCACGATTTCAACGACTTCTCCGTGGGCCAGCGCCATGACCTGCCGATGCCGAGCATCTTCGACACCGGCGCCAACATTACTCTCAGCGAGATCGAACCCGAACTTCGCGCTGTCGAGGGCCTCGCCGATCCCACCTTCGTGCACGGCCTCGCAGGCCTCTCGCGCGAGCAGGCGCGCAGCACCATACTCGCCGAACTCGACCGTCTCGGCCTTCTCGCCGCCGCTCAAGCGCACGCCCACCAGGTTCCGCACGCCGAACGGGGCGGCGCGATCATCGAGCCGCGCCTCACCGAGCAGTGGTACTGCGACGCCGTCACCCTGGCCCGTCCCGCGATCGAGGCCGTCGAACAGGGCCGCACTGTCTTTCATCCCTCAAGCTGGCAAAACACCTTCTTCGCCTGGCTGCGCGACATCCAGCCCTGGTGCATCAGCCGTCAACTCTGGTGGGGCCACCGCATCCCGGCCTGGTACGGTCCCGACGGCCGGATCTTCGTCGCACGCGATGAAGCCGCCGCCCGCGCTCAGGCCCGCGCCCACTACGGAAATGAGCAGCCGCTCGACCAGGACCCGGACGTCCTCGACACCTGGTTCTCGTCCGCCCTTTGGCCCTTCTCCACGCTCGGCTGGCCGGACAGCACGTCCGATCTCGCCCGCTACTACCCCACCGACGTGCTGGTGACCGGCTTCGACATCATCTTCTTCTGGGTCGCCCGGATGATGATGATGGGTCTACACTTCATGGGCGACGTGCCGTTCCGCAACGTTGTCATCCACGGCCTGGTCCGCGATGAACGCGGACAAAAAATGAGTAAATCCAAGGGGAACGGCATCGATCCTATTTTGATAATCGAAGAATACGGCGCCGACGCACTGCGTTTCACCGTCACCGCGCTCGCAACTCCGGGCCGCAACGTCAAGCTGTCCGCTCGCCGCGTCGAGGAGCATCGCAGCTTCGTCACCAAGCTCTGGAATGCCGCCCGGTTCTGCGAGCTCAACAACGCCGCTTCGCCAAACGGCTTTGATCCCGCCCATCTTGTCTCGCCGCTCGCGCGTTGGATCGTGGGTGAGGCCAACGACGCAATCGCGGCTGCGACCAGCGCACTCGACGCCTACCGCTTCGACGACTACGCCGCCACCTGCTATCGCTTCACGTGGAACTCGTTCTGCGACTGGTTTCTCGAACTCGCCAAGCCGGGCCTCGCCGGAAACGACGCGCCGGCCGCCGAGCTTCGCGCCACCGCCGGCTGGGTGCTCTCAACCATCCTGCGTCTATGCCATCCGGTCATGCCGTTCGTGACGGAGGCGCTCGCAGACCATTTCGGCTATGTCCCGTACGCCGGCCTCATTCGCGCCGCCTGGCCGGAGCCCGTCACGGTTCCTGGCCGCGAGGACGCCGCAGCCGAGCTTGGCTGGGTGACGCGCGCCATTGGAGAGCTCCGCGGGATGCGCGCCTCCCTCAACGTTCCGGCGGCCGCGCGGATCGACATCCGTCTCCGCGATGCCTCCCCTCAGACCATGCGGCGCTTTGCCGATTGGCACGAACCGATCGCGCGCATGGCGCGCGCCGGCAGCGTCCAGCCGCTCAGCGGCGATGTCCCGCCGCAAAGCGCGCAGCTGGTGCTCGACGAGGCGACGCTTGTCGTTCCTCTCGGTGCAATCATTGACATCGCCATCGAACGTGCGCGTCTCGACAAGGAACATTCGCGTCTCTCCAGCGACGCCGCGAAACTCGATGCCAAGCTCGCCAGCCCCGACTTCGTCGACCGCGCGAAACCGGAGATCGTGGAGGAGACCCGCGAGCGGCTCGCGATCGTTCAAGCTGACATCACCCGGCTCGCCGCCGCACGTTCACGTCTCATCTAAGGCCAGGGGCTCTGCCCCTGAACCCCAGACCCGCATGACTCAAACGATCGTGTAGCTGGGAAACGATGCGAAATCGTACGGCGCTGAGATTGCCTGCACGTCCGCCTGGCTCGGCATCTTGATCGGCCCCACGAACGGACCGCCGCCCGACAGAAACGGCGTCAACTCGCCCGCAGCCGCAGACACGCTCGTGAACAGCGCCTCCTCGATGATGACGTTGTTGGGAGGGTTCTGATTGCCGGCCACTCTCAACAGGGCGCGATGCTCGCACTCAATACCGGCGATCTGCACGGAAAGCCCGAGTGCCGTCGGATTGGCCTTTGTGATCCCTTTGGAGACCGCCCCTGAAAACTCGCGCGCCGCCGCGATGTAGGCTGAGATGAATATCGTCTCGAGCAGACCTGCCGCCGGGAAGAACACCAGCTCGCTCGTGAACATGCCGGTCGGGAAGTAAAACTCGGTCGCCAACGGCGCACCACCGAGCGAGTCGAGTATCGTCAGATGCTCAAACTCCTGCACAACGGCCGCTTGGAAGTAATTGCGGTTGGCGTCGTTGTTGACGGTCGGCAGACTGCTGCTGGCCAACGCATAATAGTAGAACGTGATCCCGAGCGCTTCGGCCGTCGCTGCAATATCGAGAATGTTGATCGTGGTGTCGGTGACCGCCTTGGCGCTCGCCGCGTCCGCAGCGATCGGCTGGAGCAGGCCCGCACCGGCCACTCCCAGCGCCGTCGAACTCGCCAAGGCTGCCGTCCGTGCGAAGAATGTCCGCCTGGAGGCTCCCGCCTCTCGTGCCTCTCCGGCCTTGACGATGAGTTCCTCCAGCACCGCGTTCGTCCGCCCGATCGTTCTCTGCAAATCGCCAAGCATCGTCCATCCCCATACTGGTTCAACCGTGACGAGAGCATCATTGCTGCACACCACGCTGCATTACGTGCCCGGTTGAGTTTCAGATGTTGTCGGTCCCGAATGATCGATGTGTTTGCAACATCAGCCGCGCAATGCAGGCGAGCCCAGTGGCTTCCACTCGCTCAACGTCCACCCAGATCAGCGTTCACACTACAGGAGCCTGACCGATGCCGCGCCCAACGCTCAAACCGCTCCACCGCCAGGTCGTCGTCGTAACCGGCGCCACATCCGGCATCGGGCTTGCCACGGCGCGTATGCTGGCACACCGTGGCGCCACGACCTTCTTGATCGCCCGCAACGAAGAGGCGCTCGCCAAAGTCGCGGCCGAGCTGACGGCCGGCGGCCACGACTGTGGCTATGCCGTCGCCGACGTCGCCGACTTTGACGCACTTGATGCTGCCAGCGCCAAAGCCATCGAGATGTTCGGCCGCTACGATTCCTGGGTCAACAACGCCGGCGTTCTTGTCTACGGCCCGTTTGCTGACGTGCCGCTTGCCGACCAGCGCCGCGTCTTCGACGTCGTCTACTGGGGCATGGTGCACGGCACCCTCATCGCCTCGCGCCGCCTGCGTGAGCACGGTGGAGCGATCATCAACGTGGGCAGCGTACTCGGTGAAATGGCAATCCCGTACCAGGGCGCCTACTGCGCGGCAAAATTCGCCGTCAAAGGTTTCACCGAAGCGTTTCGCCGCGAAACCGATGCCGGCCGCGAGCCGATTTCGCTGACCCTGATCAAGCCCGGCCCGATCAACACCGAGGTGACCGAGCACGCCCGCAACCGTCTCGGTTCCGCTGGCACCCGCCTGCCGCCGCCCACCTATGACCCGGCTCTGGTTGCCCGCGCCATCGCCCACGCCTGCGAGCACCATTTGCGCGACATCACCGTGGGCGGGCTGGGCGGCGGTGCTCTCGTGCTGGCCAACCGCATGGCGCCACGCCTGATCGACTGGACTGCGGCGAGAGCCGGGCGGTTCGTTCAAACCTCGAATGATCCTGGCCGTGCGGAGCGGCGCGACAACCTCTATGAGCCGCGGGAGGACGGCGAAGAGCACAGCAGCCTCAAACCGATAACCCGCAAGACCAGCCTCGCACTCGAAGCTCAGCTCCACCCGCTCCGCACGGCGGCCTTCGGGTTCGCGGCTATGGCGGCGGTAGCTTCCCTGCTGCTCCGTCCACGTTGATCCATCCTTTGCCGTCCCACGCGCGGGTCCGAACCGACACCTCCCCTCCGTCACCGACCGTTACGCGGTGGTAGGCGTTCGGCTCGCCGCGCAACCGAACCGACGTCGCGGTCGCTCCCTGCAGCACCAGCGTCGCGGACGGGTCGGCTGATGAAACGCGCGCGTAGCCGCGATGCAGGTGGCCCGCGAGCACCAGTCGGACACGTGCTTGCGCAAACGCCGCCAGCGCGCGCGCTGCACCGCCCACCACGCGCGTCGTCGGCGACGTTTCTGGCGGCAGCAGCGGATGATGCGCCACCACCACCCGCGTCAGCTTCGGATCGAAAGCATCGAACCGCGCCAGCAGCCGACGGAGCCTCACCCCCGTGACCCGCCCGCGCGACCAATCGAAGTTCAGGCCCATGCGCCGCGCCGTGTTCAACCCCAGCACTGCCACCCGTTCGTCCGACCACGCGGGCTCCGTCTGTGGCGATACAAGCTCACGCCATCGCGCGTAGGGGTCGGTGAACCGCTCCCAGAGTTGATAGGGCGTGATGTCGTGATTGCCCGGCACCGCCAGCACTGGCGCCTGTAGCCGGTCCATGAACCGACCGGCCGCCCGGAACTCCGACCGTCGCGCTCCCATCGTCAGGTCGCCGCTGATCGCCACCAGGTCGACGTCGCCCGCGTTCAACTCGTTCTCCAGCGCCGCGACCACGGCCGGATCTTCAGCCCCGAAATGCAGGTCGGTGATGTGCGCGATCAGCATTCCGGCCACGCTCAACCAGAGCCGCCAATCACTCGCAACCCGTCCGCGCGAACCCGGTATCGCAGCGGTGGCGTGACGATCATGCGTTCCCCGTCATTCATCACCGCCACTCCCCTCTGCCGGAACTCAACAACAAAATCCGCGGCGAGGCGTTCGGTCACCACATCGTCGGCGACCCGTCCGCGAATCAACCCGCTCAGCAACGGCCCCAACAATCTCCATTGCGGCTGAGCCACCGCGTAGGAGGCCAGCACCCTTCCATCCAGCCGAGCGCGGCCAAATACCCGCCCGCTCCGATCATCAAGCGCGTTCACCGTAATCGTCAGCGACGGTGTCCGTATCGCATGCCGCCGCCCATCGGCCACCAGGAATGCTGTAGGCGCCACGTAGCGCACCGTTGCGCGCACGGCATTCCACGCGAACCGCGCCCATCCGAGCAATCCGCCATGCCGCTCCGCTTCGCGGTATCGTCCCAGCCGTGCCGGCAGCCCCAGCATCGACGCGCAGAGGAAAACCTGCCCGTTCACCTCGCCCACATCAATCACCCGCGTCTGACCGTCGGCCAGCAGCCGCACCGCTCCTGCAAGATCGTTCACCGGCACGTGCAGATCCTTGGCCAGCAAATTCATCGTCCCGAACGGCAGGATCCCGAGCACCTGGTCCGTCCCGGCCAGCACCCCAGCCGCGCACGCGACCGTGCCGTCTCCACCGGCCACCACCACCAGATCGGCACCTGACCGGCGCGCGAGGTCGATGCGCTCCGCAAGCCCGCCCGCCTCCGCCGGAACGAACTCGGGCGTGATCCCATGTTCCGCAAACGCCCGCTTCAGTTCGTCGAGGCCGCCCTCCGTCTCCAGGAGGGCGCCTGCACGGCCGTTCACGACCACGCTCGCCCGGCGCGGCATCAAACAACGGCCAGCCGCTCGGTCGACGCCCAGACCGCCCGGCGCAACATCGGGTCGAGCGCCAGCGGGTTGGGCAGCGCGATTTGCCGCTCCTTCAGGTAGCAACCCGTCACGCCCTCCAGCGACGGCGAAAGTGCGGCATGCAGCGGCGTCGCTGCCCCTTGTTCCGGAGTGAGGAGAAACGGCGTCAGCAGCCGCCAAGCCGTTGCGGCCACACCGCGCTCCCGCATGATTTTTGTCGCCACCCCGCCGGGATGGACGACGTTGACCAGTACACCGTCAGCTTTCAGCCGCTCCGCCCACTCGAACGTTGCGATCATCAGCGCTAGCTTGGAGCGCCCATAGGCCCGCACCGGTCCCCAGCGCCGGTTGAGCTCCAGATCGTCCGGATCGATCCCGACCCGCTCCGACATCACCGAGCCAACATTGATCACTCGCGAGCCCGCAACAAGCACCGGCCGCAGCGCGCGCGTCAGCACAAACGGCGCGAGATGATTGACCGCCAGCACCATTTCGCGTCCCTCCCGCGTCCATTCGCGAGTTGACCGGAACAGACCCGCGTTGTTGACCAGCACGCCGATCCGGCCATGACGCTCTGCGAGCTCGAGCCCCAGCCGCGCCGTATCCCGCAACGATGACAAATCGGCCAGCACCGTCTCGATCGACGCACCGGGCAACGATCCGATCGTCTCCGCCGCCACGTCCAGCCGCCCGCGATCACGCCCCACCAGCACGGTATGCAGCCCCGAACGCGCCAGGCCGCGGGCGATCCACAATCCGATCCCGCTCGTGGCGCCGGTGACGACCGCAACCTGCGGCGCCTCCGTCATGCTCCATCCTCCAAGATCACGGCCTCCATCGGCGGAACCACGCACGACGACCCGAGCAGCCGGCCGACACTGCCCGCCGGCAACAGCGCACCCAGCCGCGCGGCAAACCCCATCCACCAGGGAAACACCACCCGCACGCGCCCGTCCGCGACGGCGCGCAGAATGCGTCCAGCCGCCTCTTCCGGCTCCATCAGTCCCGGCATCGGAAAGTCGTTCCCCGCCGTCATCCGCGTCCGCACATAGCCCGGACACACGCTCGTCAACCCGATCCCCTGCTGGCGCGCGACATGCGCCTGCCCCACGATCCAGGTGTCAACCGCCGACTTCGACGCGCAGTAGGCCGCTGCCGCCGGCACCGCCACGAACCCCGCCGTCGATGCCAGCGCCGCAATCCGTCCGCGCCGTCCCTCGCGCGGCGTTTGCCCCCGCATCACCGCGATCGCCGGCAGCACCGTGTTGAGCATGCCGCCGACATTGGTCTCAAAGATCGCCCGCACGTCGATCTCCGTCTCAGGTCCGACCCTCGGGTTGCCCGCCGCCAAGCCCGCGTTGGCCAGCACGAAGTCGAGCCGGCCCGCCGACCCGATCCACGCCGACATGCCCTCGCGATCACACACGTCGAGCACGCGCGTCTCCACCCGCGCACCCCGCTCGGCGCACTCGTCCGCCGTTTCCGCCAGCGCCGCCGGCTCGCGCGCGCAAAGATGCAGGATCGAGCCGGGCCGCGCGCACGACACCGCCACCGCCCGCCCGATCCCGTGCGAGGCGCCGGCAATCAACACGTTTGCAAAACCCATCGGCAAGGCCGTAGCGCGCATCCGCGCGCCGCTCAACGTCCGGTCAGTTGGCCGACGTCCCGCACCGGTTCAAGATGCGAGCTCGTCGTCAGCGCCGCATAGGCCTGCAA
>CAXUIA010000104.1:0-3674 GCA_964250835.1 uncultured Acetobacteraceae bacterium
CGGGGGAGATCAGCCGGCCCAACGCCTGCGTATTGCTGACCCCCGAGGGCGTGCGGCTGAGCCGGAGGGCCGAGGCCTGCGGGGCGAACTTCCAGCCGCCCAGCACCAGCAGCAACTCGCCGAACAGCACGGCACCCACGGCCGCGCCGACAACGGTGTGGCCGGCCACGCAGGCGCCCCAGGCCACCGCATGGCCAATCGAACTCGCGGCCGGGGCAGGCGGCGGGCCGGAACCGCCGGGCGGCACGTCCGGCGGAGGCTGGAGATTGTCCGTTCCGTGGCCGTCATCGGTGTGGTGGCTCGACCCGGCTGCCTCGTCGAGCATCGACTGGAACGACAGGCCGTCGCTGCCGGGATCGTCCTGGTAGGCGTAGCGGTCGAAAAACGGCGCGGTGGCGCCGGTGCTGGCCGTCAAAGCTTCACTCATGAACACGCATCCTGTGATCAGGGTTCATCATGAGCGCGCGGGCCAGCGCACGCTGTAACGGGACGTCAACACACGTCGGCGTCCGTATCAAGGGCCATGCCGCACTCCGCCAGGCCTCGCCAAGTCACGCCCGACAAACCCGGCCGCAACGCGGGCCTGAACCCGTCGGGCAACAGGCGCGCTCACGCGCGACTAACCCAGGGCAGAGCCCTGCGTCAGATCGGCGCGCCGCCCCGCCTCCAGGCGAGGCGGCAGTCAGCCAACGAGGCGCGGCACGTTGCCGTGCGACGGCGATCGTGCCAGAGAGTGACCGAACCGATCGGTCAGCGATCATTACAGCGCGGCTCTCGAAGGACATTCATGCATGGCTGAGGGCGATCAGCAGTCGCTGGACGACAAGCGCGGCAAGGAGCAAGCCGACAAGGACCAGGACGACAAGGACAATGCCGACGACAAGAAAAAAGCCGAAGCGCAGGAGCGTGAGCAGGAGCAGAAACGCGCCCGCACGCGGCCGTTCGTCCGGATTGGCCTGGTCGCAATCATCCTGCTCTTCATCGGCGGCGGCACCTACCTTTACCTGACCACGCGCGGCAAGGAGAGCACCGACGACGCCTACACCGCGGGCCGGGTCGTCAACATCGCGCCTCAGGTCAGCGGCTACATCGTCGAACTCGACGTCAACGACAACCAGTTCGTCCATCAGGGCCAGGTGCTCGCCCGGATCGATTCACGCAACTACCAGGACGCTGTCGACAATGACCGTGCGCAGGTCATCCAGGCCGAAGGTCAGCTTGAGGGCGCGAAATTCTCGACCATGGTCGCCGAGAAGAACTTCCCTGCCCAGCTCGCCCTCGCCAAGGGCCAGCTGATGCAGTCCCAAGGTCAGGAGTTCCAGGCCGAAACCGACTACAAGCGTCAGCATGGCGTGCAGCGCGGGGCGACGTCTCAGCAGGCGATCGACCAATCGACCGCCTCGCTGCAGATCGCGCGCGGGCAACTTGCGGTCGCCGAGGCGCAGGTCCAGCAGTCCACACCGGTCAAGGCCAATATCGGCGTGCAGCAGACCCGCGTCACCCAACAGGGTGGCGCACTCGACGTCGCTCAGGCCCAGCTCCGGCAAGCAGAGCTCAATCTCGGCTGGACCGTTATCCGCGCCCCGCATGACGGCTGGATCGCACAGCGCAACGTCGAGCAGGGCAACTACGTCAATGTAGGTCAGAACCTGTTCGCGATCGTGCAGCCCGAGATCTGGATCACCGCCAACTTCAAGGAAACCCAGCTCGCGCACATGGAGGCGGGCCAGCTCGCCGACATCACCATCGACGCCTATCCGCAGCTTCACCTGCGCGGCCATGTCGACAGCGTCCAGCTCGGCTCCGGCGGCCAGTTCAGCACCTTCCCGCCCGAGAACGCGACCGGCAACTTCGTCAAGATCGTCCAGCGTGTTCCGGTCAAGATCCTGATCGACAGCGGGCTCGATCCCAATGTCCCGCTGCCGATCGGGCTGTCGGTCGAGCCCACCGTCTTTATCGGAACCAAGCCTGCGCCATGAGCGCCCGCACCGACGCGCAATGGAAGCCGCGCGCCAACCCGTGGCTGATCGCGGTCGTCGTCACGCTGGCCGCCTTCATGGAAGTGCTCGACACCACCATCGTCAACGTGTCGCTCCCCTACATCGCGGGCGATCTCGCGTCCTCCTACGACGACAGCACCTGGACGCTCACGTCGTACCTCGCGGCCAACGGCATCGTGCTGACGGTATCGGGCTGGCTCGCCCGCGTGCTCGGCCGAAAACTCTACTTCATGATCTGCATCTCGATGTTCACGGTCTGCTCGTTCCTGTGCGGGATCGCCACCAACCTGCCCGAGCTGATCATCTTCCGCCTTCTGCAGGGTTTCTTCGGCGGCGGGCTGCAGCCAAATCAGCAATCCATCATTCTCGACACGTTCCCGCCCGAACGGCGCAGCGCCGCCTTCGCGCTGACCGCGATCGCGACCATCGTCGCACCCGTGCTTGGCCCGACACTCGGCGGCTATCTGACGTTCGACTACAATTGGCGCTGGGTGTTCTTTCTCAACGTTCCGGTCGGCATCTTCGCCACCTTCATGGTCTTCATCCTCGTCGAGGATCCGCCCTGGGCGAGGCGTCAGAAGGCCGGTCTCGACGCCATCGGCCTGTCGCTGATCACGCTCGGTCTCGGGTGTCTGGAAGTCATGGCCGATCGCGGCGAGGACGACGACTGGTTTGGTTCGTCCTTTATCCGTCTCATGGCATGCGGCGCGGTGATCGGCGTGCTCGGCGCGATCGGCTGGCTGCTGATCGCCAAGAAACCGATCGTCGACCTGCGCGTGCTTGGAGACCGAAATTTCGGCACCGGCTTTATCGCGATCTCGGCGCTTGGCGCCGTCCTTTACGCGGCCGCCGTCGTCATCCCGCAGTTCGCGCAGCAGGTGCTCGGCTACAATGCAATACTGGCAGGCCTGGTCCTGTCGCCAGGCGCGCTCGTCATCATCGCACTCATCCCGTTCATCGGCCGATTGCTGCCCATCATACAGACACGGTTCATCATCGCCGCCGGCTTCTTCATCATGGGGATGTCGATGATTTACTCATCGAGCCTCAATCCGCAGATCGACTTTCGCACGCTGGTCTATATCCGCGCGGCCCAGACGGTCGGTCTCGCATTCCTCTTCGTGCCGATCAGCACCATCGCCTACTCGACCATTCCCAAACGCCTCAACGGCGATGCCTCGGCGCTCTTCACCATGGGCCGCAACGTCATCGGCGCGCTCGGAATCTCGATCGCCAACAGCCAAGTCACCGAACGGACCCAGGTGCGCGAAGCCTACCTTCAGCACTGGGCGACACCTTTCCGCTACCAGTACAACAATCTGATCAATCGATACGAACAGACAGCGCAAGCGGCAGGCGTCTCGCGTTCGATGCTGGCCGCCACCGCAACCAACCGAGCCCACAGCACCTTCGTCCAGCAGGCGCAGATACTCGCCTACAACGACGTGTTCAGCCTTGTGGCCATCATGGCCTTCATCGTGGCGCCGCTCTGCCTGCTGTCCGCACCGAGCAAGGCCGGCGGCGGCCCGCCCGGCGACCTGTTCCTCGAGGTCGTCCAGCGGCCGCACCCGATCTTCGAGCGGCAGGGCGACGATCTGCACTGCACGCTTACGATCCCGATGGTCGCGGCCGCGCTCGGCGATGACGGGGTCGGGACCCGCCGCCGCCAACGCG
>CAXUIA010000104.1:3684-7343 GCA_964250835.1 uncultured Acetobacteraceae bacterium
CATTAGAACCGTTGCGCCAGTCCGACCAGGATCGTTCGGCGCAGGCCGAACTGCGGAGCGCCGACGCCCACACCGGTCCCGTTCCGGATTTGATACTTGCGGTCCAGCAGGTTGAGCATGTCCAGCCGGAGTTGCATCGCTTTCAGACCCGGCAGATGCAGCGTCTGCACCGCCCCGAGATTGATCGTTGCGTAGCCGGGCAGCGCCACCCCGTTCGGCACGCTGCCGGCGGCACGCAGACCGCTGCCCACGATGAGGTCGGCCGATAGCCGCGCAGGGTGGTCCGAGCCGTTGAACAGCGTGTAGGCGCTGCCGGCCGAACTGGTCCAGGTCTGGTTATGGTCCAGGTAGATAAAGTGTTGCGAAATAAAGGCCAGGTCGGCCGCGCCGAAATTAAACTGCGCAGAGTCGATGTCCTTGCCGACCGCGCGTGAGTTCGCAACATTCGCATACAGCGACCAGGGGTCGTGGTCATAGGTTGTGTTCAGTTCGATGCCGTGGTCCTCGCCATGCGCGTAGTTGAACACGCTCAGGATGATCGGCGCCCCAAACTGCCCCTCATCGATCAGGTTCTCGGCTTCCTTGTAGTAAGCGTCGACGCCGATCTGCCATCCCGGCAGCAGGATCTGGGTGATGCCGCCGTCATAGTAATTGTCGCGCTCGGCCTTGACGGTACTGTCCGCGGTCACCTGCGCGGCAGCGCTGGTGCCGTTGAACGCGGCAACTCCCGTCTCACCCACGAGCTCGAACGGCGGCGGCACGAAGTAGCGCGAATAGCCGCCGTGCAACGTCGTCGTTCTCGTCGCCTCCCAGACCACGTTGATCCGGGGGCTGAACTGGTTCTCGTGCGTATATTCGTCAACAACATCGAAGCGCGCGCCATAGTTGACGATCACGTGCGGCAACAGGTGCCATTCGTCTTGGGCATAGACCCCGTAAAGGCCACTGGTCTTGCCGGTGCCCCCATGGATGGTGAACGGCTGGTTGCTCAACAGAGGCCTGCTCCCCGCCAGCAGTGTCGTGGCAAAGTCGCCGTTGCTGACAGCATCTGTGTTGGTGCCCGCGGCCGGCAGCACCGAACTGTTGCTTGATGTCGCGTTGTGCTCGCCGATCACCTGAAAGCCAGCGCGCAGCGTGTGGTCTGGCGCCACCGACCATACCGCGTCCGTCTGTTCGCCCGTCGACAGCACGGGGCGCGCCGCACTCTGCGCCACGCCATTGAACAAAAGGTCACCGATCGGATCGGGTGAGTAGTACAGCGACGAGTAGCGGTTGAAGACTTCGGTCTGCAAGCCCACCGGGCCAATCGTCTTTTGGAGCGACAAGATTCCGAAATCGGTGATTTCGCGCTGATTTTCATCAAGGCCGCCGCTGTTGAAGTCGGTGATGCCGTTGTTGTTCAAACCCAGACTCGGCGTCTGCCCCGGATTGTTGGGGATTTGATAGAACTCATTCGATGCGCCGGCGAGCAATGAGACCCGCGTCGAACCGTCGACGATGTCAGACAGGTGCAGCAACTCATGCGTCTGATTGCTGAGGTCGTGGATGGCATTGAACGAGTTCGTCGGGCTCTCGATCCCAACGCGGCTGTGCAGAAAATCTCCGGTCACGAACAGGTCGAACGAGCCGACCTGGGTCCCATACTGGTAGCTCGGCTGAAAGTAGTCGCGAGCGCCGCCATAGATCGAGATCATGCCGCCAGGATCGGTAATCCCCGTCTTGGTCGTGATATCGATGACCGCAGCAGTGTCGAAGCCATATTCGGCTGGCAACGCTCCGGTGATCAACGACAGCGAGTGCGCGAAGCGCGTCTCCAGCGCCTGCCCGAACACCGTCAGACCCTCCGGTAACTGCACGCCGTCAAGACGGAACTGGATCTCATTGTGATCACCGCGCACGTGGATCTGGCCGAAGCTGTCCTGCGCCACACCCGGCGCCTGCAGCAGCACCTGGTTGAGCGGCGCGTCGTCGCCCTGCGGGATCGTCTCGATCGCCTGCCGGCTCTGCTTAAAGACCGTCGCCCCAGGCTCGGCTCAAGCCGGCTGCGGGCCCGGTCGAGTTGCGCGCTGATATGCACCTTGGTGACCACCTCGGATGCCAGGCCGGCCGGTGCTGGACGGACGCCAGCCCCGATGCTCATTGTTGTCTGAGCAATCACCATCTCCGGATCAAGGCAGGCGGCGGTCGCACCGAAAACGGCTATCCAAGACAATCTACGCACGCAGCCAACTCGCCCAATCGATGAGCGACCATGCAACGCTATTATATCATTGCAAGCACAAACCGGGTTCCGCTCCGCACCCCGCCAACGCAGGTCATCGGACTCCAACGTCAAGCGTGCGGAAGCGGACGCTCCGGACAGAGCCGCGCTACGTCACCTCAACAGCATCGCCGACCGACACGACACCCTCCTCAATCGGTATAAAATTCTGCCCAAACAGCACCTCACCTGAGCCGTGCCCGCGAAACCGCGCGAGCGTCGCCAGCGGCTCAACCCGGTCCGGCCGCTTCCCTGTGCGCTGGTCCACCGTCGTCACCACGCACCGCGCGCATGGCTTGACGGCCCTGAACCGCACCGCACCCACTCTCAGTGAGTGCCAGTCATCCTCAGCCCAAGCCGGGAAGCCGCTGACCACGAGGTTGGTTCGAAACCGGTCCATCCCGACAGGATGAAGCAGCCGCTCGTTCAGATCAGAAAGCGACGCATCGGACGTTGCCAGCACCGGATACCCATCAGCGAAACTGACCGTGCCACCCGGTGCATAGGCCGGATCAGTCGGTCTTGCCGACAAATCGTGCTGATGCACGAGACGGCAGGACACACCCAGCAACTGCGACAGCCAACGGCCCGCCGCGCCGTCCGCCAAGCGCGCCGGGACGCGATCACGCCAGATCGAGGCGACGACAACCGGCGCGTCCGCGGCGGGCGTCTGAACGGCGACCGCCCCGTGACCAACGGCCGACAACACCAGACCACCGTCAACGAGACACGCATCGACGGTAGCCATCGCCGGTACGGTACGCTGGCTGACGAACCGCCCGCTGTCGTCGATCACCAGCCAGTTCCGGTCGCCCTCCAAGCCCGAGGGCAAAACCGAAGCCGTCTGCAAAGCCACGCCACGCAGCGATTTGACCGGGTAGATGGCAAGCGCGGTCAGGCGCCCGAGGCCGGCCGTCAGCGCACCGGTCGAGCGTAGGGGGCGAAACTTTCCACCAGCACGCGATAGACGTCGCGCTTGAACCCAACGGGAAGCTCGATGAGCGCCCCCAGTTCGACCCAGCGCCAGGCGTCGAACTCGGCCGGCGGGTGCGCGTCGAGCCGGATCTCGTCGTCCTCGCCCAAAAACCGCAGCGCGAACCAGCGCTGCCGCTGCCCACGATACCGCCCGCCGAGCACCCGTCCGATCAGCTCTGGCGGCAGGTCATAGCTGAGCCATTCCGGATGTTCGCCCACGATGACGGCGTTGGCGGTCCCGATCTCCTCGGCAAGCTCGCGCATCACCGCCGCCCGCGGCTCCTCGCCCCCGTCGATCCCGCCCTGCGGCAACTGCCACATCTCGTCGCCCGGCATGTCGGAACGGCGTCCAACAAGCACCCGTCCATCGCGCCCAAAGACCGCCGCGCCGACGTTGGCCCGGTACGGCAGGTCGCTCACTGCC
>CAXUIA010000104.1:7353-7772 GCA_964250835.1 uncultured Acetobacteraceae bacterium
GTGCGCACCCAGGCCATGAGATGTGCCAGAGAGACAGCGCGCAATGGTCCCACTATCCCGAGCGCCTGTCCGTCACGCTGTGCCGCCGCGACCAGAGCCTGCAATCCGGCTTCTTCGTCGACCAGGTCCGACGCCTCATCGATGGTCACGTTGGCCACCGCCGCCGCGACACCGGCCGGCTCGGACGCGCCGGGCCGCGGGGCGACGAAGATCAAGCCCCGTGCCGCGAGCGTGTCGGCGAGCGCTGCCAGCGACGAACGGTCATTGAGCATGTGCTCGCCCGACTGTCCGCTCTCCGCACCCGTGACGCCGACATAGCCCTCGATCGACGCCAGCGCCCAATGCAGGTTGCGCTGGTTCGTCGCGTCGTCATTCGCGGGCGAAAGCTGCCGGTCTCCCTCGTCGTTGTCCGGGCTGTT
>CAXUIA010000104.1:7782-8338 GCA_964250835.1 uncultured Acetobacteraceae bacterium
GAATATCGGCAGTGGGATCGGTGACGACGTACTGCGCGCGCGCGGCCGACGCGAGTGCCGCCAGCCCGCTGCCGTAGGGCGAAAAGGCGAGGCTTACCGCCGCGGGCAGCTCCCGGACGGCGGCCTCGCTGGTCGTCTCGTCGAGCCCGATCCCATCGACCATCAGCGCGAGCCGCGCCTGGTTCGGCAGCACGCGCGGCACAGAAGCGGCGTAGACGCTGGCCGACATGCGTCCGTCGGCGCCCACGACGGGCAGCATGAGCGTGGGATCGCTCGGATCGGCCGCCAGCAACGCCGGATCGGGCCGCATGATCGTTCCGGGCAAGGTCGCCGGAACCGGCCTGCTCACCCCGGGCACGCCACCGGGGATCACGGAACGGGCGGCGATGCGCGCATGAGCCGGCGGTCCCAACCACTGCAACGTGGCGCCCGTCAGCGCGGCACCCACGGCCATCACCCCCCAGGTCCCGAACAGGAGGGTGCGGCTGTTCAATGTGACGCGGTCGTGGTCGGCGCCACCGAGCTCACCACCGTGAGTGCCAGCGGGAGCTGAAAA
>CAXUIA010000105.1:0-3127 GCA_964250835.1 uncultured Acetobacteraceae bacterium
GCCAGCGGCAGCAGCAGCGCGCCGGCGGGGATGCGCAAGCGTGCGCCGAGCACGGCGCCGGCGGCGGCAAGGAGCACGGTCTCGGCGAACGGCACCGGCGCGACGTGCGCGAACCATGGCACCGGTGTGGCCGTGCCGCCCGTTGTCCAGATGCGCGAGACCACGGAGGCGATGATTGCGACGCAGACGACGCGAAGATACTGCATGAAGGCGACCAGCCGGATGTCGGCGCCGAACGCTTCGGACATGACCGTCATCACCGTCGCGACGCCCGGCATCGCACCCCAGACCGCAGTCGTGCCGGGCAGCACGCCCCAGCGCGCCAGGAGGATGCCGAGCCCGGCCGCCGCGGCGATCACCGAGACGATGCCGCCGCCGAACACCGGCCAGTGACGCGAGGCTTCCGCCAAGGTGGCGGGCGGCAGTTTGGAGGCGATCATGCAGCCTAGCACCGCCTGCGCGCCGAGGAAGAATGGCGACGCGATCCTGATCCGGGTGCCGCGCGCGGCGAGCAGGATCGCTGCCGCCATCGGGCCGAGCAGCATGGCGGCCGGAATGCGGATGGCGCCGAGTACGAGGACCAGCAGTGCCGACAGGAGGATCAGCGAGGCTCCGTCGCGCCAGGCGCCGCTTGGACCCGGCACGCTCACGCGGCGAGGCTGAGGTTGGCCGTTCGCGTGACCCGCGTGATACGCGGGAGGATGCGCGTCACGCTGACATCGTGCAGCTCAGCCGACATGCTCGCGCACGCGTCCTCCGGGACCACGATGTTGTAGCCGAGCTCCCAGCCGTGACGCGCGGTCGACTCGACGCCGAAGTTCGTGGCGATGCCGCCGATCACCAGCGTGCGGATGCCGCGCCGACGCAGCAGGGTGTCGAGAGCCGTCCCGGTGAACGCGCCCCATTGCCGCTTGGTGATGACGATGTCGCCGGCCTGCTCGAGGCCGTGGGCGAACGCGCTCCACTGGCTTCGGTCGCCTGTTGGCGGTGACATCGGCTGGTCGACGACGCCCGGCGGCGCGTCCGAAAAGTCCGGTTCGAACGCGACACGCACCAGCACGACGGCGGCTCGCGACTGGCGGAAGCGCGCCGCCAGCCCGGTGCACGCGGCCAGCGTCGCAAGGCCGTCGCGTGGGGCGAGCGGCAAGCCGACAATGCCGTTCTGGAGGTCGATCAGCACGAGCGCGCTGGTGGCGGGATCTAGAGCGATCATGGGTTTCTCCGTCGAACGTGCTACACGAGGATTGTCTCAACTAAGAAAGTCGAGGATGTCCTCGCATAAGTCAATCGCGCGACCGGTGCTTGCGCCGTCACGTCAGCGTGGGCGGGAGCGTGTCGCCGCCATCATGGACGCAGCCGCCTCCGTGTTTGCGGAGAAGGGCTACGAGGCGGCGACGATGACGGAGATTGCGTTGCGTGCCAGCACCGCGATCGGCTCGCTCTATCGTTTTTTTCCGACCAAGGACCTGCTCGCGGACGCGCTGTTCGCGCGCTACAGCGACCGGCTGCTCGGTGACCTTGATGCGCTGGCGACGCGGGCGGCGACGCTTGATGCGTTCGCGCTGGCGGATGCCTTGCTGGGATTGCTTCTGGTGCAGCAGCAAGACCGTGAGGCCGCGGTGGTTCTCGCGGAAATGCGTGATGACGGGGCGGCGATGCGTTCCCTACTCCGCCGCTCGATCCGGGAGCGTCTCGCCGCCATCCTTGTGCAGAGCGGCCTCGCGCCGGAGCGCTCGCGCCGGATGGCGCCGGTGGTGCTGCAAGCGATGAAGTCGCTTCCCGTGCTGTTGCGGGAGAGTATGGATGAAGAGATTGCCCGGTTTGAGCTGCGTCAGATGATCGGACGGTATCTGCAACAGGGCCCTGGGGCGTAACGCCCCAGCGAAGTCGAGGGGCAGCGCCCCACTCCCATTTTTAAGCAGGCTCGGGCGGTGTTTCCGGACGCTGGCGCCGTTCGGTCATGAAGGCGTCGAACTCCGACTTGTCACGGGCGTAGCGGAGGCGTTCGAGAAAGGCGGTGAACTCCTTCTGCTCGTCCTCGAGACGGCGGAGGGTTTCAGCGCGGTATTCGTCGAAGGCGTGATTGCCGCTGGACGGTGCGGCCTCGCGGCACATCGTCGACCATGCGGACTGCGCCCAATCACGGCCGGCGCCGCGGCGGAGACGGTTCCCTCCGTTCATACGTTTGCTCCCAATCAGTAATGCAAGCATCGCCAGGCCGAGCGGCCACCATGCGGCGAAGGCCAGAACGGTGATGGCGACGGCGGCCCACCGATTACCGAACACAGGCCGCCAGGCCGGAAGAGAGGGAGCGGGTCCATAGCTCCCAGTGTAGGTCGTCATGTCACGCCCCATGTGAATGTAAGACACATTTACTTTCTAGGTCCGTGTTGGACGGGCGTCAAAGGAAATCGGCGTTACCGGCCGGCCAGGCCGAGGCTTTGCAGGTAGAGCAGGATGCCGGCCTCGAGCAGTTCTTCCGGCGCCATGGGAAGAGCGCGGCGGGCGCGGTCGGGTCGGCAGAACAGGGCGGCGGTGCCGTGCGACAGCGCCCAGAGGTGCAGCGCCATCATCAGCGGCGGAGCGCCGGCGGGTTTGGTGGCACGACTGGCGAGGCGCTCGGCGGCCTGGCGCAGGACGGCAAAGGCGCGGTCGGACGCGGCGGTCACGGCGGGTGCGATGCCGGCGCTGCGTGCCTCGAACATGGCCGCGTAGAAGGCGGGCTCGCGCCGGGCGAACGCGAGATAAGCCGCGCCGATCGCTTCGAACGAGGAGGCGGGATCGGGGCGGCCGTCGTTCCAGGCGGCGGCGAGCGCGCCCGCCAGGCGGTCGAACCCGCGAATGGCTACTTCGTCGAGGAGCGCTTCGGCGTCGCGGAAGTGGCGGTAGGGTGCGGCGGGGCTTACGCCGGCTTGGCGGGCGGCTTCGGCGACGGTGAAACCGGCGGCACCCTTGGTCGCGATGAGCGCAAGCGCGGCCTCGACGAGCGCTTCGCGCAGGTTGCCGTGGTGATAGCCGCGCCGTTCGGTGCGGTCGCCGTCGCTGGTCCAAGCCATGTGAGGGGCTTATACATGAAAGCCAAGCCCGGATCAGCGCCGCAGGCATGGGAGGGGGGGGGGGGGGCCCC
>CAXUIA010000105.1:3137-8322 GCA_964250835.1 uncultured Acetobacteraceae bacterium
CTGGGGCGGGCCTAACACCCCCCCCCCCCCCCCGCCCCCGCCCCCCGGCCGGGGCCGGGGGGGCCCGCCCCCCCGCCCCGCCAACGCAGGGCGTTGGATCCCACGATACCCTTACGTTGCGGATTGTGGCCGCTGGGCGTCGCGCCCGATGCCTGCCTGAGCAAGGCACGGCTCTGGGCGGCGCCTGAAGGCTCGAGCGATCGCCTCACGACCTCAGAGCTGCGCTTGCTTGTTGCGCCTGCGCCACGAGCTTGCGGCGACCCAGGCCACGCAAGAGGTGGTGAAGGGCGAACCCGGGTGCTGCCGCCCCGGCGGGGGTCGGGGCGGAGCGCCGAGCCACTACGCGGCGCGGCGGAGGTTATCGACGAAGAGGCTGACTTCGCCGGTGAGGCCTTTGGCCTGGTTGGCGAGCGAGGCAGCGGCGTCGAGGACGTCAGTGGCGGTGGTCCCGGTGGTGAGCGCCGTTCGCGCGACGCTTTCGATGTTCTCGGCGACCGCTTGGGTCGCGTGCGCAGTGCTGGTGACGTTGCGGGCGATCTCGGCGGTGGCCGAACCCTGCTGCTCGACGGCGACGGCAATGCTGCTCGCGATGGCGCTGACCTGCTCGATTCTGCCGGCGATATTCTGTATGGCGTCGACGGCCTCACGCGTGGTTGACTGGATAATCGAGACTTGCTGGGTGATTTCCTCGGTCGCCTTGGCGGTCTCGTGAGCGAGGCCTTTCACTTCGGAGGCGACGACCGCGAAGCCGCGGCCCGCCTCGCCAGCACGCGCCGCCTCGATGGTGGCATTCAGCGCGAGCAGGCTCGTCTGACTTGCGATCCGGGAGATCAGCTCGACGACGTGGCCGATGCGCACGGCGCCGTCCGCCATAGCCGCGACCACAGCATCGGTATGGCGGACGTCGTGAACGGCCTGGCCGGCGATTGAAGCTGCGCCGGCGACCTGCCCTCTGATCTCCTGGATGGAGGCGGAAAGCTGCTCGCAGGCGGAGGCCACGACCTGGGTGGCGGTGCTGGCCTCGTCGATCGCGGAGGCGACACTGGTCGCCTGACGCTGGGATTGCTCGGCGGCTGCGGCCATCGACCGGGCCGTTGTCTCGAGGCCGAGGGAGGCGGAGAGCATGATTTCGGTCGAGGATTGGAAGCTGTCGCGGAAGCCTCCGACCAAGCCTTCGACATTCTGGGTGCGGCGGTCGCGTTGGGCCTGATCGGCGGCGCGTTCGTTTGCGCGAGCGTCGGCGTTGTGGACGTCGCGCAGGAGGATAGCCTGCATGTCGGCGAGCGCGTGCAGGAGGCGAGCGGTTTCGCTGCGGCGTGGACGCTGCGGAAGCTTGATGACGTTGTCGAGACGGCCGGCCGACACTGCGGCGGCGATGATGGCGGCGCGTCGGAGAGGGGGAACGACGGAGTGGGTGAGCAGGGCGGTCGAGGTGAGGCCGAGGCCGATCGCGACACCGATGGCGACCAGCGTCCAATGCCGGTGCATGGCGACTGACGCCTCGGCCTGACTGCGGAAGGTGTAACCGTCATCGGCGAATTGTTCGGTCGCCTCGTCAAACGCGCTCGCGATTCTGGCAAGCGTCCGCTCATCGGCGCCGGCGGTGAGTGCGACGAGGCCGGCGCGCAGCTTGGTCGCGGCGTGTTTTGCCTCCGGGCTCATGGCGCGGTCGATCGCAACATCGAGGTCATCGAGGACGGCGCCGACCGCTGCGTGAAGCGCCTTTGGGCTGGGGCCGTTGATCGCGGGATGCGAAGGCACGCCGCGAGCGATGTCGAGAAGACGCTGGCGTTCGGAGACCGGTTCGAGAGCGGGCCGGGCAAAACCGGAGGCGCGGAAGAGATCGCCCACGTGAGCGAAGTCGTTTTGTGCGGCGCGCACGTAGTTGATCGACATAAAGGCGTTGTCGTACATGCGCATCGCAGTGTCGCCCAGGCGGCGCTCACCGGTAAGGGCGTAGAGGCCGAGCAGGATCGCGACCAGCGTCATAGCAAGACTGGATGCGAGGATCTTGACAACGACGGGCATGAATCGGGCTCTTCCCTGTTGGTCCGTTACTGAACCGTTACGACCAGTTTCATTTTTGGATGGATGAGGCACTGCACTTTGTAGTCGCCGAGTTTGTCGAAGGTGATGGTGGTGCTTTCGCCAGGCTTCTCGAGACGGCTCATCATCTTGGAGCCGTCGGGATTGCGGATCGACACGTCGTGCGACACCTGGTCGCTGTTGGAGAAGGTGACGGGCTCGCCGGCTTTCACGGTCACGGCGGGCGCGGAAAACTGCCGATCCTTCTGATCGACCGTCTGGCCGGCGCGGGCGGCGAACGGGGCAAGCACGAGGGCTGCACAGAGGATGAGTTTCATCACTGCGGGTCCTTTATTGGCAGGTTGGGCGCGGCGACGGGATCGTCGGCGCTGGTGAGGGTTTCGAGAAACGAGGTCAGGTCAGCGATGTCGGCCGGTGACAGTCCGAGATGATGGATCTCGGGCGAAAGGCTTGGGCGCGCGATGAAGCCGGTGTCGTATTCGACGATGACGTCGTGAAGCGTCGGCAGCGAGCCGTCGTGCATGTAGGGCGCCCGGAGCGCGACGTTGCGGAGGGTCGGCGTCTTGAAGGCGTGCATCAGGACAGGCTCGTCCGGTACTTGGCTGCCGCGCCCCGGATCATTTGAGGCGAGACCGATGTCGTGAAACGCGTCGTCGGTGAAGCGCCAGCCGGAGTGGCAGGCGGCGCAATTGGCGCGGCCGTTGAATAACTCGAATCCTCGTTTCGAACTAGCATCAATTGCGTCGTTGTCGCCAGCTATCCAGCGATCGAATGGCGCGCGGTTGCTGACCAGGGTACGTTCAAAGGTGGCAATCGCTTGCGCTATTCTGGGGAATGTGATCGGGCCGGGGCCGAAGGCGGCGCGGAACTCGGTCTGATACTTGGGAAGAGCCGCAATGCGTGCGGCTGCCTGATCGAGTGCGCCGTTCATTTCGTTGGGACTGGAGACGGGGCCGCCTGCCTGATCCTCGAGCCCGTCCTTGCGGCCGTCCCACATGACGAGGTCGGTCCAGGCGAGATCGAGCAGGGTCGGCGTTGCGCGCGGGAGCTTGTTTTCGGCGTGACCAAAGGCGACGCGCTGCCCGTCCTGCCAGTTCAGGGCCGGGTTGTGGCAGGTGGCGCACGACATGTTGCCCGCCCCCGACAGTCGTGGGTCGAAGAACAGCGTTTGGCCGAGCGCGGCCTTGCCGTCGCTGTAGCGGTTGTCCGTTGGGAATGGGATCGCATCGGGCCGCTTGTAGGATTGCTTGAGCTGCTCGAGCGTGGACGCTGCGGTCGCCGGTGCGGCGGGCGCTGGCGAGGGCTGGGCAAGCAAGCACAGGGCGAGGATAGCTGCGGGGACGCGCGGGTGCAGGACAACGGGCACCGTGGGACACCTCTCAATGCGAGGCGCCAATTTAGGAAGCTCGCGTTAAAGTGAGCTTAAAGCCCGCGGAGCAGAACGCAGGCGACGAGGCCCGACAGGGCGGCGACCGCGAAGGGTGCGCCGGGGAAACCGTGCGATGTGGCGGCGTAGAACAGGCCCGCGGTCAGCAGCGGGGCGAAGATGGCGGTGAGACCCTCGACGGCCGATAGCAGGCCTTGGACTTCGCCCTGATGTTCGGCGTCGCGCCGGCCGGAGACCATGGCGCGGACCGATGGTGTGGCGAGACCGCCGAATGCCATCAGCATGACGGCGGGCATCATGGTCCAGCCGGCAAAGGCGACCGAGAGCACTGCGTAGCCGGCCGCACCCAGCACGTAGCCGGTGATGGCGGCGCGGCGTTCGCCGAGCCAGCCGACGGTGGGCCGGACCAGCACGCCCTCGACCAACGCTTGGGAAAGGCCGACGCCTGCCAGCACGAGACCGTTGAGCTGGGAGCCCCAGCCAAAACGGTGGCCGGTGAAAAGAACAAGACTGCTCTGGACGGCGCCCAATCCGATCCACGAGCAGGACCAGGCGATCGCGAGGCGGCCCAGCGTGCGCTCGCGCCAGACGATGGTGATCAAGCGGATCGGGTTGGCGTTGGCCCACTGGATGGGGCGGCGGCGCTCTCGCGGCAGACTTTCGGGGAGGACGAAGATGCCGAAGAGCGCGTTGATCAGCGAAAGGCAGGCAGCGGCGATAAAGGGCAGGCGCAGGCCATAAGCGCCCAGGATGCCGCCGACCGCCGGACCGACGACGAAACCGGCGCCAAAAGCGGCGCCGACGAGGCCGAACAGGCGGGCCCGGTCTTGAGTGTCTGAGATGTCGGAGAGGTAGGCCGTGGAGGTTGAGACGTTGGCCGCGGAGGCGCCGGCGACCAGCCGGCCCAGGAACAACCACCAAAGATTGGGGGCGACGGCGAGGAGCAGATTGTCAAAGCCGAGGCCCGCCACCGAAATCAGGATGACCGGGCGCCGTCCGAAGCGGTCGCTGAGCTCGCCGAGCAGCGGGGCGAGGGCGAACTGCATTGCGGCATAGGCCGCGATGAGCGCGCCGACCCAGGGTGCCGCGGCCTGCGGCGGCAGATGGCCGAGATGGCGCACAAGGCCCGGCACAATGGGGGAGACCAGGCCGGTTCCGAGCGCATCTGTGGCGAGTGTGACGAGCACGAAGGCGGTGGAGGCTTTGGGCCGGCTCGTCACGCGCGCAGATGTGGGTGGAACAAGAGGAGTGGCAACGGGGCGTCGCACGTGCTGTTGAGGATGGGTGCGCTCGTCCATCTTGCGGTTGCTGCTGTTATACGGGGCGCTGTTCGCGGCCTTCGGTGTGGCGTCGCCGTTCCTGCCGGCGTTGCTCAAGCAGGACGGGCTGCGACCGGAGGCGATCGGTATGGTGCTGGCGGCCGGAACGGCGATCCGGCTGCTGACCGGGCCGCTTGGCGGGCGCTGGGCGGACCGGAGTGGCCGTGCGCCGCTGGTTCTGGCGGTGCTGACCGGCGCCGCATCGCTGGTCGCGTTGGCTTATGTGCCGGCGCGCGGCTTGTGGCTGCTGCTGCTGGTGAGTGTAGCGCACGCGTCGGTGCTGGCGCCGCTGACGCCGATCGCGGACGCGCTGACGCTTGGCTCGTCGGAGGCGGACGGGTTCCCTTACGGATGGGTGAGGGGCATGGGGTCGGCGTCGTTCATCGCGGGAACGCTGCTGTCGGGGCAGGCGGGGGCGCGGTTCGGGTTGGGC
>CAXUIA010000106.1:0-316 GCA_964250835.1 uncultured Acetobacteraceae bacterium
CCTGCTCCGCCGCGTCCGCGACTTCGCGGCCATCGACGGCCTGACCGAGATCGACCGTGCCGCCGCCGACGCCGCCCTGCTCCGTCTCGAAGTCGACGCGCTCGGCCTGGATCAGATGGACCGCCGCTATCTGCGCCGCATCGCCGAGCACCACGGCGGCGGTCCGGTCGGCGTCGAAACGCTCGCCGCCGCGCTCGCCGAAGCCCGCGACACGCTCGAGGACGTCGTCGAACCCTTTCTCATCCAGGAGGGCCTCGTGCTGCGCCCCAGCCGCGGCCGCGTCCTCGGCGCCCCCGGCTGGCGCCACCGCGCCCTC
>CAXUIA010000106.1:326-4899 GCA_964250835.1 uncultured Acetobacteraceae bacterium
CCTGAACCCCGCTGGGGCAGCGCCCCCAGACCCGCAATTCTCATTATGTTGCGATTGAGATGCCTAGCGTGCTCGCCGTTCGACCGTGTCGACCAGATCGCCGACGGTGGTGAGTTTCTCGATCTCGGTCGTTCGAAACTTGATCCCGAAACTACACTCGATCGCCCCGATCAGGTTGATGTGTCGGAGCGAATCCCAGGTCGCGATGTGATCCGCAGTCATGTCATCGGACAGCGTGATCGTCTCGTCATCGAACACATCATGGAACACCCTGGTAAGGTCGGCGACGATCTCGGATCTCGTCATGTCAAAACCTCCTGCTCAGCGCTACGGACGGGTTTCGGGGTCCTGGCCCGCCAAACGACTTGCGCCGGTATGCCGAACACCGTCGTGTTCGGTGGCACGTCGCTGAGAACGACCGCGTTCGCTCCCACCGTGGCGTTGTCGCCAATCGTCACCTTGCCGATGATTTTTGCGCCGGCCAGGATTCGCACATTGTTGCCGATGGTCGGTCGGTCTATCCGATTTGCGTAGCCCACCGTGACTTGCTGGTTGATATGCAGGTTGCTCCCGACGCTTTCGGCCGATAGGCAGGTGCTAAGCCCGTGCTGGATGAACAGGCCGGGGCCGATGCTCGGCGTGTCGATGATCAGCGTGTTAAGCGCGGGGCACAGTGGAGAGAGTAGTTTCGCCACCGGGCCGCCGCGCAGATAGAACACGTTGCGAAACTCCGGCGTAAAGGTCATAAATTCTACGAACAGCGCCGTCCGGTCCCACCAGCCGCGGGGTGCCGGTAATGCGTGGCGATCGGCCCAAGCCTCGATATCGGCACGGATGAGGCCACGTCGATCAAGAACGGGCAGCAAGGCAACGTGCGGCAAGGTTCGGAGCGCGCCGATGGTGAGTCGAAGCACGCGAAGAGACTGCGCCAAGGCTGACCTCACGAGAACATGTTACGGCAACGTATCGGACCACATGTTAAGCCGTCAACATGGTAACGCCTGCGCAACGCGCCAACCTAGCGTCCTGCTTCTAAGGGCGTGTAACGTTCGCAATCAAGGTCCGGAACAGTGAATAAATCCGTAGCGCAACGAGAGCCCGCTCATGGTCTTGAGCTTCGCCGACAACGAAAGCTAAACCCGCGTGCCTTGCGCTTGCGCGCGATCCTCAAGCGCTACTTTCATGATCTCGTCAGCGCCCTGCCTTTTCCGCTTTCTGTCTTGGACGCCGGCGGAACGCCCGCTGTCTGGGAGCGGCTCGTTTTCGCCGGCCGCTCCGACAGCGCCGGCAACAACATCTTCTTTTCTAGCACAGGCGGAGCGATGAACTATTTTGCTCAGCAATGTTGACGGCAAGTGCAAGGTGCGACCTCAATGACAGACGGTGTTTCGGGCGTTAATGTCTGGGCGGAACACAACCCGCCTACGAGGCGAGAACGACGGCGGAGGTGATGAAGGCGCTGTGCCGGTCAGACCAGCGCGCCAGCGCAGCGATCGGCGGTCAGACTTTTCTGGGTTGCCCGATCGTTGAGGGGTCAAGTAAGGCGGAGCTGTTCGCCTTTTTGCGGATCCTGCCGGACCGGGCACTCTTCGACGGGGTGATCTACGAGATACAGCTTACGGCGGCGTCCGATGCGAAGGCGGGCGACGAGGCGATTTTCGAACACATTACCGAAGGCTTCCGGTTCGAGAAGGCGTTGTTGTACGAGACGTATCCATCTCGGGCCTTCTCGAAGCTCGGCGGTTATGATGCTACGTGACGCCCCTGAAGGGCGGGGATTACGGATGAAAAGCTTCGACTCAAGGACATATAGCGTCAACGATTTCGTCGAGTAGGACACGGCGGGCCAACTGGAACTTAACCCGACTTTCCAGCGCCGTGCCGTATGGAGCGAGAAAGCGAAGAGCTTTCTGATGGACACCGTTATCCGCGGGAAGCCCATTCCAAAGTTCTTTATCCGCCAGAAATTAAACGTGACCACGAAGACCTCTGTTAGAGAGGTTGTAGATGGTCAGCAGCGTATGCGAACGCTTCTCTCTTTTGTCAGGGACGGCTCTGTTATTAGCCGGTCACAGAACAGTGAGTTTGGTGGGAAAAGGTTCAGTCAGCTTCCGGAAGATACTCAGGAACAGGTTCTATCGTACGAGTTGGCAGTAGACCTGCTAATCAATCTGCCGGACTCCGAGATATTAGACATATTTAGCCGTCTCAACTCGTATGCCGTAATTTTGAACGAGCAGGAAAAGCTCAACGCCCAGTTCTTCGGCCCATTCAAAATTTCGGCCGACCGGATCGGCCGCAAGTATACCGATTATTGGAAGCACAACACGATCCTGACTGCGCAGCAGATACTCAGGATGGGAGAGGTCAACCTTGTAGCTGACCTTCTAATCGCCATGATTGAAGGTCTAAAAGCTAAAAAACGGATTAAGGGAGCCTATAAGTCCTACGAACTTCGGTTTGAGCATGACGTTGACGAGCTTGAGACGAAGTTTGACATGTGTATGGGCGTGGTGCAGGCGACTTTTCCCAGTGGTTTGAAGAGCCTCGAGTTCTCACGTCCGTATATGTTTTACTCTCTGTTCACGGCAGTCTATCATTGTTTGTACGGCCTAAAAGGCATGACGGCTCCGCAGGTCCGGCTCACAACTCAGAACGAAGTCGCGTCTGCCAGAAGTTCTCTTGAGTACGTTGATGAGTTGTTCTCGGCGGATTCGGGAACCAGTTTTCCGCCGAAGAAAGAGCGTTCCGTATTGCCAGCACTCGAGCCACGACGGACCAGTCGTCTCGCGAGACCCGCACCAAGTATCTGCTTTCGTTGCTGGCTTGGCCTTTGCCTGTCGCGGCCGCTCTGGCGGAGTTCAACGCAAGCGTTGCACAGTGCCAAAGCCTGATTGCAAACGCGCATGGGCTCGAGCCTGTTTCTGGCAATCACCTGTTGCCTGAGATTGATCGACAGCAAATTACCGTTGCAGCGTTCCTGAATATGTTCATCGCGTGGGAGACGTTCCTCGAGGCCACAATGGCGGCCCTTCTGAGCGGATCACCGACAATCAACGGAGCAAACCCAGTCACATACGCGTCACCGGCAAGCCCTGCGGCTGCCAGAAGCATGATTATCGGCACGCATCGCTACTTCGATTATGCCAACCACCAAAACTTCACCAAGATGGTTGGCATCTACTTCGAGGATGGCAAGCCGTTTCAGCCTCATCTAGCGGCGATCTACAGCAAACTCGAAGACCTACGAACGATGCGGAATGCCTCTGCCCACGTTACCTCCACCACCCAAACAGGTCTCGAGGCGCTGGCATCACGCCTCTTAGGGCATCAATCTCCCGGTATTCGGCTGTACGACCTGTTGACGGCTAACGATCCAAGCACCCCGCTGGGCGATACGATCTTAAAGACTTATCAGGACACGCTCCTCGTGACGGCCTCGCTGATCGCGAACGGCTAGGGCTCGAGCCATGGAGGGCTCGAGCCCGCCTGCTTGCGAACCATCCGGTCACCGCGCTCATGTGGGCGGCCGACTTGGGCGACCTCGCCAGCGCCCGACTGCTGATCGAGGACGGCGCCAATCCCGCCCTGCGCGACGACACCGGGGGGACGGGCCGACGAGTAGGCCAGGGGCTCCGCCCCTGACACCCCGCTGGGGGCAGCGCCCCCAGACCAGCCTGATTAGTGCACAGACTTGTCAGCCAGCCTAATCGTGTCCACCGGTGCTTTGGCGCCCGCGAACATGATCATCTCGGAGCGCGCGATCTCCGCCGTCGCCCATTCCCGCGTGCCCTGGACCGCGTGGGCGACGCAGGCATTAAAGTCATCGCCCGTGACTTCAATCAGCGAGGGGTCGTCGACACGGCAAGCTCGTTCGGCGGCAAGCAGGATGCGCCGGTGAAACCCTGCCTGGCCTTTTGGGGTCGTCAGATCGAGATTGTGCGTGCTGACAGTCGCGGTCCGGATCACGACGCCATCCGGGTCGGCGGCTCGGGCCGGCACGCCACCGGCGACAGCCATGGCAAACGCCGTGACGAGAGCGCCGACTTTGCGGTTTTGGTGATACACGGGATAGTTCCTTGCGCGTGTGTGGGACCCGACGCTCGTTGGCTTTCGGGCCGACGCAGGTCACTCCGGCGTCGGGGCTCGGCTTAGGTCCGAGCCTCCGCGGAGGGCAGTCAATCGTTATGAAATGATGCTAAAGAAGTTTGAATTCCTACTGACGACCGGCGACAGCAGCCGCACTGCCCAACGGCACTAGCCTGCCGGCGCCGCAAGCGGGGAGCGCCTCCAGTTCCACGCGAGCGCTCCTCGGTCCAGCAAACGTCCTGCCCCCTTGACCATCGGCCGCTCGACAAAGCGGAACACCGCGAGCCCGAACAGCACAGCCAAAACGCTCGTCACCAGAACGAAGAATACACGCGGCATGCCCGGCCACACCAGCGCCGCCACCCGACCGCACGGACCGAGCACGAACTCATGTGTCAGGTAGATCGAAAACGTCGCGTTCCCAACCGCCCTCGCGACACGTGCGAGCAGGGACAGGCGGGGCGCCTCGACCGCGAGAGCCGCC